>NZ_KV794940.1:39980-87833 GCF_001808875.1 Neisseria sp. HMSC064E01 | reverse complement strand
GGGGATTTTGGGGAATTTTGCAAAGGTCTCAAACAACAAAAAACCGCACATCCAAGCGTGGTCGGTTTTAAAACGGTTTTTGTCGGAACGGGAAACGAAGATCTTTTCAGACGACCTCTGAACATTTAGAGGTCGTCTGAAAAAACAAATCAAGCGATAACGTTGCCGTATTGCTTTGTGAAACTTACAAAACGCCTTGATTGGCGGCATCGTGTCCCAAAGCGGTCAAGAATTGCGACATGCTGTACGTTTCGCCTGATGCGGCAAACTTAAACGCATCTACGGTGTTGCCGTTGATATCTGATGACTGAACGGCATCCAAGACGGTCAGGGTGTCGTCGCTGCCTTTGAGTTTGACTACCCAGTTCACTTTGTTGTTTTCGGCTTTGTTGATTTCCAAATCGATGTCTTTCAGCGTCAGATTGCCTGAGAACAATACGGTATTGTCCTCGTTGCTTGCGTTCAGCGACAATTTGTCATGCCCGCTGCCTTTGCCGAATGTAATCGTATTGGAATAGCCGCTGACGGAAATGGTGTCATCACCGGCTCCGGCATCAATAACAGTATTACGCCCTACATCAACGGTATCGTTACCGCTGCCGCCGATAAAGGTGGTTTTGCCGCCATAGTTGCCTGAAACGCTGACGGTGTCGCCGTTGTCGGTGCCGTGAATAATACGGTCGGAACCTTCGTACAGTCGTTGGTCAAAGGTATCGCTGTTGTCATTCAGGTATTGAACTATCGTGCCGTCTTTGCGGACATGGGATACTTTCAAACCGAAATGTTCGATGATTTGTTCCGTGCTGTATGTGCCGTTGTCGAATTGGAACTCGGATATGGCGCCTTGCGAACCCATTTGGTTTTTAATCGTCAATACGTCATTGCTGCCTTTGATGGAAACGGTCCATGTGTTGCCGTTCAGACGAGGTCCGGCGAGGAAGTCGAATGGATCGGGCATATAGTCGATGCCGGTTTTATCGTAGCCTTGGGTAACGGAGATGCTTAAATCGTCCAATGTCAGACCGCCGGTAAATTTTACGGCGTTGCTGATGGAGGTGGGATTGAATTCTTCGTCGATATCGAAACCGAAGTCGAAAATGGTGTCGTGTCCGTATCCTTTGCCGAAGACATAGGTATCACGCCCATCGCCGCCCTCCAGATAGTCGTCGCCTGTGCCGCCGTCGAGGTAATCGGCACCAACCCGCGCATACAGTTTGTCATTGCCGTTGCCACCGTACAGTTTGTCGTCCGAAGACCATTCGTTGCCCCAGTAGCTGGTGCCTTCGTCTCGGATAATATCGTCGCCATCCATGCCGTAAATGACATCTCTGCCGTCTGTGCCGGAGCTTAATTCGTCATTAAACTGGCTGCCGACAATAATATCGTCGTTTGGCGTGCCTTCATTTTTGATGCCTTTGTCAGCTTTGTCGGTATTGACGGCTTTGAGCAGGGTTTCGGCTGTATAGTTTTCGCCGAAGAATTGGAATTGGTTGATGGAAACATGACCTTTGGCATCGACTTGGTTTTGAATGGTGGCAGAACCGTTTGCCGATGTGATTTCCCAGTTTTTACTGCCGTCGGCATTGTCGATGACGTTTACTTTGATGTCGCTCACGCGGAGGTCGTCTGAAAAACGCAGGGTGTTGTTGCCTTGATTATCGATAATCGTATCGTTGCTGCCGTAGATATAAGTGTCGTTGCCTAATCCGCCTTTCAACATATCTTTGCCTGCTCCTCCGATTAAAGTGTCGTCACCTGCATCGCCGTTGATGTTGTCGTTGCCATCGCCGCCGTCCAAGTAGTCGTTACCGTCGCCGCCGTTAATGTTGTCATTACCGCCCATACCGTAAACGATATCGTTGCCGCGACCGCTGTTGAGGCGGTTGTGGCCGTTGTTGCCGGTCAGGATATTATTGCTGTTGTTGCCTGCTGCATAGATATTGGTATTGCCGGTCAGGGTAACGTTTTCAACATTGGTAGAGGCGGTATAAGAAACGCTGCTGATTACGGTATCATTGCCTTCACTGGCATTCTCAACGACAACATCTTTAACGTTGTCAACATAATATGTATCGTCGCCGATGCCGCCGCGCATCATGTCCGCGCCTGCTTTACCGTCGATGACGTCGTTGCCGACGGTGCCATTCAGCTCGTCGTTTCCGTCTGTGCCTTCAATACGCTCGCCTGCATTGTCACGAGTTTCTACTTGTGCTTGAGTGGCTTTGATGAATTGATTGAGATTTAATGTGCCGTTTGCAAAAACAAACCGTTGGACGGAAGGCATATTGCTGCCTTCTTGGTATTGATTGGAAATGGTCAGGACGGATTGTGTGTGTTTCACCGCGATACGCCAGTCCTGTCCGCCTTCAGCATTGCGCACGGCGGTAACTGTCAGATCGTCTGCGCTGAGACCGTCTAAAAAGCGGATGCTGTTGCTGCCTTGGCGGTCGATTACCGTATCTTTGCCGCTTTTCTCGCCGAACAAGTAGGTATCGTTGCCTTCCCCGCCTTGTAAAACGTCATTTCCTGCCGCGCCGTCTAGGATATCGTTGCCTTCATCGCCGAACAGTTGGTCATCGCCCTCCCCTCCGTTGATGTTGTCGTTGCCTGCGCCTCCGTAAACGATATCATTGCCGCGTCCGCTATACAGGCGGTTGTTGCCGCGGTTGCCGACCAGCACATTATCTGAATTGTTGCCCGCGCCATAAATATTGTCCGAACCGGTCAAAACTAAATTTTCAACATTGTTCGGCAAGGTATAGCTGACATTGCTGTAAACCGTATCCTGTCCTTCATTTACCTTTTCCGCAATACTGTCTGCGGTATGGGTAACATAATAGACATCATTGTTTTTTGTTCCTTGGGAGACCTTGGGTTCAGACGACCTTTCCAAAGACGCAGAGTGTGCGACAGATTCTTCAGAAACGATAGTGCGAAAGACTTGTTTTGCATCCATGATATTATTTTTCCGTGAGTTGACGATTGCCTATCCGGGGAGATGGGATAAATAACCAGATTGGGGGTATCGTAATTTATTGATTGAATCATTTCACGCAGTCGAACTGCGTGGCTTCCTTAGACTGCTTTAACCTCAACAAGTTCTAACTCTTTCTCAAAACATTATTTAATCGGAATTTATATTTTAATTGATTAATTTGTTTATCATTTATGCCGAATTGAATTCAAACCAAGATTAAGCGTTGGCCAACGCCGCACTGCGCCAATCCAATCCGCTATAAAACGAAAAGGTCGTCTGAAAACCTGATGGATGAGGTTTTCAGACGACCTTTTATTTACAACGGCAAATTACAGCGAGCGGGCAACTTCGACGATGTCGAAGCATTCTAATTGGTCGCCTTCCATAATTTCGTTGTAGCCTTTGATCATTAAGCCACATTCGAAGCCCATGCGGACTTCTTTGACGTCGTCTTTGTAGCGTTTCAAAGAAGACAGTTCGCCGGTGTGGATGACCACGTTGTTGCGGATAAGGCGAATATGCGAATCGCGTTTGACCACACCGTCAGTAACCATACAGCCTGCGATGTTGCCAACTTTGGATACGCTGATAACCTGACGGATTTCAACCATACCGGTAATCTGCTCTTTCTCTTCCGGTGCCAGCATGCCGCTCATGGCTGCTTTGACGTCATCAATGGCATCGTAAATGATGTTGTAGTAGCGGATTTCCACGTTTTCATTTTCGGCAAGTTTGCGCGAAGAAGCGTCTGCACGCACGTTAAAGCCGATGATGAACGCGCCTGAAGCGATGGCAAGGTTAACATCCGATTCGGTAATACCGCCGACGCCGCTGTGCAATACGTTCACTTTCACTTCGTCGGTGGACAGTTTTTTCAGGCTGCCCGCCAAAGCTTCGTAAGAACCTTGTACGTCTGCCTTGATGATGACCGACAAGGATTGGGCTTGGTTTTCGCCCATGTTGTTGAACATATTTTCCAGCTTCGCCGCCTGCTGTTTGGCAAGGCGCACGTCGCGGTATTTGCCTTGACGGAAGAGCGCGATTTCACGGGCTTTTTTCTCGTCCGCCAACACCATTGCATCCTCACCGGCGTTCGGCACGTCGGACAAGCCGAGGATTTCGACCGGAATAGACGGGCCGGCTTCGTTGACGGCTTTGCCGTTTTCATCAACCATCGCACGGATTTTACCGAACGCGGTACCGGCAAGCAGCATATCGCCTTTTTTCAGCGTACCGCTTTGCACCAAGAGGGTGGCGACCGCGCCGCGTCCTTTGTCCAGACGAGCCTCGACGATGATGCCTTTGGCGGGCGCATCGACAGGAGCAGTCAGTTCCAAAACTTCGGCTTCGAGCAATACGGCTTCAAGCAATGCGTCGATATTGATGCCTTTTTTGGCGGAAACGTCGATAAATTGCACATCACCGCCCCATTCGTCAGGCACGACTTCGTGTGCGGTCAACTCTTGGCGGATACGCTCAGGATTGGCGGCTTCTTTATCGATTTTGTTCACAGCAACCACCATAGGCACGCCCGCTGCTTTAGCGTGGGCAATGGCTTCGATGGTTTGCGGCATCACACCGTCGTCGGCGGCAACCACGAGAATCACGATGTCGGTTGCTTTCGCGCCGCGCGCACGCATGGCGGTAAACGCTTCGTGACCCGGAGTATCCAAGAAGGTAATCACGCCGCGCGGAGTTTCAACATGGTATGCACCGATGTGCTGGGTAATACCGCCCGCTTCGCCTTGTACCACTTTGGCGCGGCGGATGTAGTCCAGCAGCGAGGTTTTACCGTGGTCGACGTGACCCATCACGGTAACGACAGGCGGACGCGGCAGTGCTTCAGCCTCTACTGCTTCTACGCCTTCATCCAAGAATGCTTCGGGATCGTCGGCGGCAGCAGGTTTGCCGATGTGGCCAAGTTCTTCCACCACAATCAGGGCGGTGTCTTGGTCGATGGATTGGTTGATGGTAACCATCATGCCCATTTTCATCAGGGCTTTGACCACTTCCACGCCTTTGACTGCCATTTTGTGCGCCAAATCGGCAACGGTAATGGTTTCGGGCACCAAGACTTCGTGTACGACAGGTTCGGTCGGCGCTTGGAAGGCGTGTTGGTTCGGCTCGAGTTTGAGTTTCTTACCTTTTTTACCGCCGCGTACGCGCTCGTCGTCGCCGTTGCGTGCATTGCGGTCGCGTCCGCCTTTACCGCCTTTACCTTTGGCGTTGCGGCCTTGGTTGTCATCGTCGCGGTTGTGGCGGTCTTCTTTTTTCGCGCGCGCTGGATTGGCGGCTTTGTTGTCGGCAGGCGCTGCCTTGGCTTTTTCGGCAGGTTTGCGTTGCTCACCGGCTTTGGCTTCGGCTGCGGGCTTGGCTTGTTGGTCTGCCTGTTGTTTCATGGCTTCACGACGCGCCTGACGCTCTTGTTTTTCTTTCAACAAGGCTTCTTGATGGGCGCGTAAAGCGGCGGCGCGGCGTGCTTCTTCGTCGCGTTGCGCTTGCTCTTCCGCACTGACCACAGGTTGCGGAGCGGCTGGAGCAGTGGGTTTTGCTGCTTTTTTCGCGTCTTTGCCTTTATTGCCTTTGTCTTGTTTAGGTTTTTTGCCTTCGGCAGGTTTTTCAGACGACCTTTGGACAGGTTTATCTTCAGCCTGAACTGCTTGCGCAGCGGGTTCTGCCGGTTTGTCGTCGGCTTTGCTTTCAGCTGCTTGCGCTTCGGCAGGTTTTTTAGCCGCTTCAACAGGTTTCGCTTCTTCCGCTTTGGCTTTCGGCTCGGCTTTTGCCGCTTTGGCAGCTTTCAGCTTCGCAGCTTCCGCTTCGGCTTTCGCGCGCGCTTCGGCACGGGAGGCGGCTTCTGCTTCGGCTTTCGCCTGTTCTGCGGCTTGGTCTTTCGCTTCTGCCTGCTCGGCTTTCTGCGCCTCAGCTACTGCTTTGGCTTTAGCTTCGGCGGCAAGCTCTTCCGGCGAAGGAATCGTTACGGCGCGGCCGCGTTTGCGTTCGACTTTGACGCCGCCTACGGTGCTGACTTCGGTTTTTTTGCGGCGGATGCTGATGGTTCCACCGTCATTGCCGTTTTTCTTTTTCAGATAGGCGTTCAGCAGTTGCTTGTCGTCCAGCGTCAGGGAATCGCTGCCGCTGTTTTTATTGACGCCGGCTTCTTTCAGTTGTTTCAACAAATCATCGACGGGGCGTTTCAGTTCGGCGGCAAATTGTTCTACGGTTGTGTTACTCATCTGTACCCCCATTAGTTCTCTTCGGTAAACCAGTGTTCGCGGGCGGCAAGAATCACTTTTTTCGCCGCTTCTTCATCTACACCGGTTATTTCAATCAGTTCGTCAACGGCAAGCTCCGCCAAATCGTCGCGCGTGGTTACGCCGGCTTCCGCCAGTTTGCGGAGCATGTCGGAATCTACGCCGTCCAAATTGCGCATGTCGTCTGAAACTTCTTCCAGCTTCTCTTCGGACGCAATCGCCATGGTCAGAATCGCATCGCGGGCGCGGTTGCGCAGGGTTTCGACGATTTCTTCGTCAAAGCCTTCGATGGCGAGCAATTCGGCAGCAGGAACGTAAGCGACTTCTTCCAGCGTGGCAAAACCTTCTTCAACCAAAATATCGGCGGTTTCGTCGTCGATATTCAGATGCGCGGTGAAGAGGTCGCGGATGGCTGCGTCTTCGGCGGCGGTGCGCTCATCCGCTTCTTCGACAGTCATAATGTTCAACTGCCAACCTGTCAGGTCGGATGCCAAGCGCACGTTTTGACCGCCGCGACCGATAGCAAGTGCAAGCTGGTCTTCGGCAACGATTACGTCAACTGCGTGTTTGTCTTCATCAATCACGATGCGGCTGACTTCGGCAGGAGACAGCGCGTTCATCACGAACTCAGCAGTTTCAGACGACCACAGAACCACATCAATGCGCTCGCCCGCCAATTCGTTGCTGACAGCATTCACACGGGAACCGCGCACGCCGATACAAGTGCCTTGCGGATCGATACGTTGATCGTTGGCTTTGACCGCCACTTTCGCACGTTGGCCCGGATCGCGTGCCACTTCGCGGATTTCCAACAAACCGTCAGCAATTTCAGGCACTTCCATTTCGTACAGCTTCGCGAGGAAATCGCCCGAAGTACGGCTGAGAATGACTTGTTTGCGGCCGGTATTGCCGATTTCGTCCACACGCAAAAACAGCGCGCGGATACGGTCGCCGCCGCGGAAGTTTTCGCGCGGAATCATTTGTTCGCGCGGAATCAGCGCATCCAGCTTACCCGGAACGACTTCGACGATGATGCCGTGGCGTTCTACGCGTTTTACCGTACCGGAAACGATGTCTTCTTTAACAGCCAAGAATTCGTTCAGATTTTGCTCACGCTCGGCATCGCGGATGCGTTGCAGGATGATTTGTTTGGCAGTTTGCGCGGCTTGGCGGCCAAAACCTTCGTTCGGCAGCGTTTCTTCGTAGTAGTCGCCGATTTGAATGTCGGTACCCGGAATTTCTTCTTGGATTTCCTCGATAGTTTTTTCCAGATCGGGATAGGTGTAATCCTCGTCGGCAACAATCAGCCAGCGGCGGAAAGTATAGTATTCGCCGGTATCGCGGTCGATTTCGACGCGCACGTCCATATGCTCGCGGTCAGCTTTTTTCTTGGCTGCGGTAGAAAGGGCAAATTCCAATGCTTGGAACACCACTTCCGCTTCAACGTTTTTCTCGCTTGCCAACGCTTCGGCAAGTTGCAACATTTCGCGACTCATTTTTTAGAATCTCCAATATCAAGTTTTAAAATTTAAATTCGGGGCGCAGGCGGGCTTTATCGATATTGTCTAAGCCGATTTGCGCGGTTTTGCCGTCGAAAGAGAGCGTTACGGTATCGTTTTCACAACCCTCGATGCGGCCGATAAAGTTCTTTTGTCCGTCAACAGGCAGGCGGGTTTTGATTTTTGCCTGCTGTCCTGCAAAGCGCACGAAATCGGCGGCTTTTTTCAGCGGACGGTCAAGGCCGGGGCTGGAAATTTCCAGATTTTTATAATCGATGTCTTCCACCATGAACACGCGGCTCAAATGATTGCTGACAGTCGCGCAGTCTTCGACGGTAATCCCGCCTTCTTTATCGATGAACACGCGCAGCGTGCCTTGCGCAGTCAGCTCGAAATCGACCAGTTCGTAGCCCAAACCCGGCAGGGTTTTTTCGAGAATTGTTTGAATATCCATGAATCTCCCGGAGTACATAAACAAAAAAATGGCCCGGTGGCCATTTTTCGTCGGAGTTGAAAAATTGGCTTATTATAACCGCTTTCCACTCAAAAGAAAAGCGTTGATTTATCGCGGCTTTTTTTCAGACGACCTCATAGAATGAATCTGTCGAATTGCATAAATTAAAACTTAAAATTGTTGACAAAAACAGTCGTCTGAAAAATCACCTATTAAACTTACCCTTTGATAATCATCATATTATTTCCAACCCTTCTTTTTCAGACGACCCCGTTTCCCTTCCATACGGCTTGCACGAAGCACGCCGTCATTCTAAAATCCAAAGCTGTTATCATCGAAACAAAAAGGCATTGCCATGTCCGCCCGCCCCATCTACAACTTTTCCGCAGGCCCTGCCGTCCTACCTGAAGCCGTATTGCGTACCGCGCAGCAGGAAATGCTCGACTACAACGGCACAGGCTTTCCCGTCATGGCGATGAGCCACCGCTCGGAAATGTTCCTCAGCATCCTTCATCATGCCGAACAAGACCTGCGTACGCTGCTGAATATCCCTTCGAACTACAAAATTCTGTTCCTGCAAGGCGGCGCGACCACGCAATTCAACATGGTTGCGATGAACCTGGCGCATGGCTTCCCGTCCGCCGACGCAGTGGTAACGGGCAACTGGAGCCGCATCGCCTACGAACAAATGAGCCGTCTGACCGATACCGAAATCCGACTCGCAGCACACGGCGGCGAACAATTCGACTACACCGCCCTACCGCCCGTCGAAACTTGGGACATAGACAAAAACTCCGCCTTCGTCCACTTCGCCATCAACGAAACCGTCAACGGCCTGCAATACCAAACCGTTCCCAAACTTTCAGACGACCTGCCGCCGCTCGTTTGCGATATGTCCAGCGAAATCCTCTCGCGCGAATTTGACGTTTCCGACTACGGGCTGATTTACGCGGGCGCGCAAAAAAACATCGGTCCCGCCGGCGCAACCGTCGTCATCATCCGCGAAGACCTGCTTGACCGCTGCCCCGACAGCATTCCCGACGTCTTCAACTACCGCTCGCACATCAACCGCGACGGCATGTACAACACCCCGTCAACCTACGCCATTTATATGTCGGGTTTAGTGTTCCGCTGGCTGCTGACACAAGGCGGCGTGAAGAAAATCGAAGCCGTCAACAACATCAAAGCCCAAACGCTTTACGACGCCATCGACGGCAGCGGCGGCTTCTACATCAACCGAATCAGCCCCGATGCCCGCTCGAAAATGAACGTCGTTTTCCAAACCGCCTCAGCCGAACTCGACCGCCGCTTCGTCCTCGAAGCCGAACTGCAAGGCCTGTGCCTGCTCAAAGGCTACAAAACCGTCGGCGGCATGCGCGCCAGCATCTACAACGCCATGCCGCTCGAAGGCGTACAGGCGTTGGCGGACTTTATGAGCGATTTCCAGCGACGTTACGGCTAAAGATTCATGTGTTTTTAAAAGCGCAACAGATTCAAAACAAATCCCCAAAGCGGATCAATTTGAATTGAAACAAAGCAAACCGACGCTATTCAACTAAAACTCGGTCGTAGCAAAACCTAAAAGGTCGTCTGAAAATCTTAAACTAAGATTTTCAGACGACCTTTCTTTATCCGGCGCGGCGAATGCTTGTCTAATTCAGCCAAAGCTGCCGTTGCCGAAACCTACATCCCGCCGTAATTCGGCCCGCTTGCACCTTCGGGGCAAATCCAAGTGATGTTTTGCGTCGGGTCTTTGATGTCGCACGTTTTGCAATGAACACAGTTGGCGGCGTTGATTTGCAGGTGCGGACTGCCGTTTTCTTCAACGATTTCGTACACACCCGCCGGACAATAGCGCGTTTCAGGCGAGGCGTATTCCTTGTAGTTCACGTCTATCATCGTTTGCGGATTTTTCAGCACCAAATGGTCGGGCTGGTTTTCTTCGTGCGCAAGATTAGCGAGGAAGACGCTGCTTAAGCGGTCGAAGGTCAACACGCCGTCGGGTTTCGGATAATCAATCGGCTTGCACGCGGCGGCTTTTTTGAGTTGCTCGTTGTCTTTGCCGTGATGTTTCAAGGTCCACGGAGCTTTGCCTCTGAAAATCATTTGGTCGATGCCGGTATAGATTGAGCCGAGGTAAACGCCCCATTTGAATGACGGACGGACGTTACGCGCGGCGTAAAGCTCTTGATACAGCCAGCTTTGTTCGAAACGTTGCTGATAATCCGCCGCTTCTTTGCCGCTGTCGAAACCCTCCGCTTCTTCAAGGTTTTCCAACAAGGGGAACACGGCTTCTGCGGCGAGCATGGCGGATTTCATCGCGGTATGAATGCCTTTGATGCGCGGCATATTGAGGAAACCCGCCGCATCGCCGATTAAAACGCCGCCTTTGAACGAGAGCTTCGGCAGGCTTTGCAGACCGCCTTCAATCAGTGAACGCGCGCCGTAAGCGATACGGCGGCCGCCTTCGAAGGTTTTGCGGATTTCGGGATGGGTTTTGAAGCGTTGGAACTCTTCAAACGGCGACAGATAAGGATTTTTATAATCCAAACCGACTACGAAACCGACGGCGACTTTGTTGTCGTCGAAATGGTAAACAAACGCGCCGCCGTAGGTTTTGCTGTCCAGCGGCCAGCCCGCGCTGTGTATAACCAAACCGGGCTGATGTTTTTCAGACGACACTTCCCAAATCTCTTTGATGCCCAAGCCGTAAGTTTGCGGCTGGCTGTTTTGGTCGAGTTGGAAACGTTCGATGACTTGTTTGGAAAGCGAACCGCGGCAACCTTCGGCAAACAGGGTTTGCTGCGCCCAAAGCTCCATGCCGGGCTGGAAACTGTCGGTCGGCTCGCCGTCTTTACCCACGCCCATATTGCCGGTTGCAATGCCTTTGACCGAACCGTCTTCGTGATACAGCACTTCGGCGGCAGCAAAGCCCGGATAGATTTCCACGCCCATATTTTCCGCCTGCTCCGCCAACCAACGCACGACTTCGCCCAAGCTGACGATGTAGTTGCCGTGATTGTCGAAATTGGGGGTAACGGGCAGATTGAACGCCTTTTTCTCAGTCAGGAACAACACTTTGTCCTGCGTTACCGCGCGCGTCAGCGGCGCGCCTTTTTCTTTCCAGTCGGGAATCAGCTCATTCAGCGCAACCGGATCAATAACCGCGCCCGCCAGCGAATGCGCACCCGCCTCCGAACCCTTCTCCACCACGCAAACGCTGATTTCGCGCCCGTTTTTTTCGGCAAGCTGCTTGAGTTTGATGGCGGCGGACAAACCCGATGGGCCTGCGCCGACAATCACGACATCGTACTGCATACTGTCGCGGGTGATGGATTCTGTCATGGCGGTTCCTGTATGTTTATTATTGAATTGAAAACCCGTGATTATACAACGGGAACATATAGTTACCAAATACAACAAAGGTCGTCTGAAAACCATATTTTCGGTTTTCAGACGACCTTTTCATCTTTAAAGTTATTTGGTTTTAAACCAAGCAAACCACACCAATACAATGACAAAACCGAAATAGGCGATGCTCCAGTATGGCAAGGCAATGCCCAGCAGATAGTCCGGCACGGCACAATCGCCAAAGCCGCGCACAATCGGTTCAAACCAGTCAAACAGCGGCCAGTCTTTTAAACGGAAAGTCCACGGCGCGCCACAAGACGGCGCACTACCCGGCGGCAGGCTTTGCAACCACAATTGATATGCAGCAACACCCGCGCCATACACCGCCGGCACACTGACCAACAAGGCGCTGAACAGTCTGCCAACCTTAGAAGCCTGACGGGAAAAGGCCGCTACCAAAGCCACCAATCCGACCGCTAAAACCGACAAGCGCTGCAAAATACACAAAACGCAAGGGTCCATTCCCAAAACATATTGCGAGACGAACGAACCGCAGGCAGCCAAGATCGATAAAACAACCAGAAAAAAGATAGTTTTTCTAAAAAAATTCATAACCTTAAACTTTCCAATTATTCAGACGACCTTTTTATTCATTTCAAAACAACCGCCGCATCAGATGCGCATCGGCATTACGATGTATTTGAAGTTCGGGTTGTTCGGCACGGTAAACAAGGTCGAACGGTTGGCATCACCGAAAGCAAGCTGCATATCGTCGGAATGGATGTTGCGCAATACGTCCATCAGATAGCCGATATTGAAGCCGACTTCGAGTTCGCCGCCTTGGTAGGCGATTTCGAGTTCTTCGCGGGCTTCTTCCTGCTCGTTGTTGCTGCACACGACGCTCAAGAGGCCGGGTTGCAGGAACAGGCGCGCGCCGCGGAATTTTTCGTTGGCAAGGATGGCGGCACGTTCCAACGCGCCCAAAAGTTGGGTACGGGAAACGAGGAAGATTTTGTCGTTGTCCAGCGGGATGACGCGGTTGAAATCGGGGAATTTGCCGTCGATGACTTTGCTGACGATGGTTGTGCCGTTGCATTGGAAGCGCACTTGGTTGTTGAGTAACTCGACGCTGATGGGTTCGGACGGGTTGTTCAGCAGCTTGAAGAGTTCCAAAACGGTTTTACGCGGCAGGATGACTTCGGTTTTGGGCAATTCGGCTTCGATTTGGCTGGCGGCGTAGGCAAGGCGGTGGCCGTCGGTGGCGACGAGGCGTAGTTGGTTGCCTTCAACCTGCATCAGCAAGCCGTTGAGGTAGTAGCGGATGTCTTGCACTGCCATGCTGTATTGGACTTGCGAAAGCATGGTTTTGAAAGTCTCCTGCGACAGGGAAAACGCTGCGCTGATGTCTTCGCCGACGCTCATCAGCGGGAAATCTTCGGCAGGCAGGGTTTGCAGGGCGAAGCGTGATTTGCCTGCACGCAGGGTCAGACGGTTGTCCGCCCAGTCGAGCGAAACGATGGCGCTGTCGGGCAAGGCGCGCAGGATGTCTTGGAATTTTTTGGCATTGGTGGTAATGCGGAAATCACCCGCCTGACTTTCCGGGCCGGCCGTGTTGATTTGGATTTCCAAGTCGGTCGCCAAGAGTTTGGTTTGACCGTCTTTGCTTTCGAGCAGGACGTTGGAGAGGATGGGCAGGGTATGGCGGCGTTCGACGATACCGGTAACGGCTTGCAGCGGCTTGAGCAGACTGTCGCGGTCGGCTTGTAAAATCAGCATGGTCAATTCCTTTTGAATCGGTTATTTCGGGTGTTTTTGAATCGGGTTCGGCGGACGAGATAGTTGATTCGCCGCCGTTAAAATCAAAGTGTATTTGTGTTTTCAGACGACCTTTTAAGAGAGGGGTCGTCTGAAAGACGGTTCTGACTCAGTTTTGAATCAGAATCAGGAGTTTTTCGTAATCTTGCGCCAACTCGGGATCTTCTTCGCGCAGTTTTGCTACCGCTTTCACGCCGTGCATGACGGTCGTGTGGTCGCGTCCGCCGAACGCATCACCGATGGACGGCAAGCTGAGGGTGGTCAGTTCTTTGGTCAGGCTCATGGCGACCTGACGCGGACGGGCAATGTTGCGCGTGCGTTTTTTGCCGAGTATATCGCTGATTTTAATACGGTAGTATTTGGCAGTCGCGTCGATAATGGTGTCGGCAGTAATGATTTTGTGTTTTTCGGCGATGATGTCCTGCAAAGCCGTGCGCGCCAAATCCATGTCGATGACGGGGCGGTTCATAAAGCGGCTGCTGGCACTGACGCGGTTGAACGCGCCTTCCAGTTCGCGCACGTTGGAACGAATCAGGTTGGCGACAAACAATGCGGCCTCGTCTTCAATGCTGATGCCTGCCGCTTCTGCCTTTTTCTGCAAAATCGCCACGCGCATTTCCAACTCGGGCGGCTCGAGTTCTAAAGTCAAACCCCATGAGAAACGCGATTTGAGACGGTCGTCCATGCCTTCGATTTTGGCAGGCAATACGTCGCAAGTGAGGATGAGCTGTTTTTTCTCGTTGTGAAAATGGTTGTACAGATAGAAGAATTCTTCCATCGTACGGTCTTTGCCTTTGATGAACTGGATGTCATCGATAATCAGCAGGTCGTATTGTTTGTATTGCTGCTTGAACACATCGTAAGTATTGTTGCGCACCGCCTTCATAAAGCTGCGGATATAGTCGTCTGAATGCATATAGCGCACTTTGGCGTCAGGGCGGTTTTTCAGCAGTTCGTTGCCGATGGCCTGCACCAAGTGGGTTTTACCCAAACCGGTGCTGCCGTACAGGAAAAACGGGTTATAGCCCTGCCCCGGATTCTCCGCAATGGCTTGGGCGGCGGCGGCGGCAAGGCGGTTACCCTTACCTTCCACCAAGGTATCGAATGTGTAGTCGCGAGACAGATTGGTCTGCTCGTAACGCGCTTCTTCCGCATCGCGCTGCGCTTCCGTTTTGGCTTTGGCAACGACTTTGGATTCTGCGGGCGCGGCGGCAGGCTGTTTGCTCTCGTGCGGCAGATTTTTCATGCGCTGCGCCAAAATATCCGCCGCCGTTTTCGCAACGGAGGGTTTGTCTGCGTTTTCAGACGACGTCTCATCCGAAAAAGATTCTTGCGCGTCAGTTTTCGGTATTTCTTCCGTCAACGCAGCGTGTTCGGACGCCACTCCACCTATATTTTCCGACATTTCATAATGCTGCCCCACGCCCGCCTTAAACGCAAAAGCCGCCTGCTGCGGAGCCAATTCCGCACGCACCACTTCGATTTTGGCGGCAAACTGGCTTTTGAGCATATTGCAGGCAAACTGGTTTTTACCGTAAACCACCCACACGCCGTTTTCCTCGCCCACGGTCAAGGGCGCAATCCATTGCGCGAACTGCCCGGCAGGCAAAATATCGTGAAGTCGGCGGAGGCACTGCGGCCAAAATTCTGCTAGCGTCATGAATAAGCTCGAGTCGTGGAAATCGTTGGAAAGAAACGGAGAGAAACCGTCGGAAATTGCAGCCTTTGAAAATGCGGTTTCAGCCCGACGGGAAAAGTGTCGCAAATACCGCACAAACCCTATCCGCCAAACCGAACGTCGTCTGAAAATACAATTAAATTATTTTCGGAAAATCATCACGATAAATCCATATCAACATTTTCAGACGACCTATTGCCCAGCAAAGGGACAGGAATTGCCGATTATACCCACTCCGACCAACTTTATCCACAACCCGCCGGAAATTTTATCCACAAAGCGCCACGCAAATCCGCAAACCAAACCACCCCGCGCGCCATATCCATTTACTCAACCGAGATTGACAAAAGATGAAAATTAGAGTGTAATTCACGGTTTATTTATCTACCGATTTTTTAGGAAACATCATGAAACGCACTTATCAACCTTCCGTTACCAAACGCAAACGCACCCACGGCTTCCTGGTTCGCTCCAAAACCCGCGGTGGTCGCGCAGTATTGGCAGCCCGTCGCGCCAAAGGCCGCAAACGCTTGGCAGTGTAATTTTGGACTACCGCTTCGGAAAGCAGTACCGCTTATTAAAAACGGATGATTTTTCATCCGTTTTTGCGTTCAAAAACCGGCGCAGCCGCGATTTGCTGCAAGTCTCCCAATCTGCCGACAACGGATTGAACCATCCGCGGCTCGGCTTGGTCGTCAGCAAAAAAACAGCGAAACGCGCACATGAGCGCAACTATATGAAGCGCGTCATCCGCGACTGGTTCAGACTGAACAAAAACAGCCTGCCGCCACATGATTTCGTCGTACGCGTCCGACTGGCATTCAACCGGCAAAACGCTGCCGAAGCCCGAAACCAATTGGCGCAACTCATGCGCAAACGCTGATGAACACCCTGTTGTCCAAATTCATCCTCGCGCTGATCCGTTTTTACCAATACGCCATCAGCCCGCTGATACCGCCGCGCTGCCGCTATACCCCGACCTGTTCGCAATATGCGGTCGAGGCAGTCAAAAAATACGGTGCATTCAAAGGCGGCTGGCTTGCTCTCAAACGCATCGCCCGCTGCCACCCTTTCGGCGGACACGGACATGACCCCGTCCCGTAATCCAAATCATTCGGATAACTTGATTTCCTTTAATTTCCCGTCGGTTTCTATATAATGCCGTCTGAAGCAGTTTTCATCTCCATTACATACCCGTCAATTCCAGGAATCTCTTATGGATTTTAAAAGAATAATGTTAGCTTGTATTATCTCGCTGGCAATCCTTGTAGGCTGGGAACATTTCTTCCCCAGCCCCAAACCCAATCCGGCACAACAAGCCGCGCAGCAACAGCAGCAAACCGCCGCAACCGCTGCCGCTGAAGCCGCACTCGCCCCCGCAACGCCGATTACCGTAACGACCGACACGGTCAAAGCCGTCATCGACGAAAAAAGCGGCGACCTGCGTCAAATGACACTGCTCAAATACAAAGCAAATGGCGACGAAAACAAAGCATTCACCCTGTTTAACGACAGCAAAGAATACACCTACGTTGCCCAGTCCGAGCTTTTGGATGCACAAGGCAACAACATCCTCAAAGGCGTCAACTTTACTGCAGCGCAAAAAGAATACAGCCTCAACGGCGACAAAGTCGAAGTCCGCCTGAGCGCGCCTGAAACAAACGGACTGAAAATCGACAAAGTCTATACTTTCACCAAAGACAGTTACCTCGTCAACGTCCGTTTCGACATCACCAACACCAGCGGCAAGCCCGCCAACCTGAGCGCGGACTACCGCATCGTACGCGACCACAGCGAACCTGAAGGTCAAGGCTACTTTACCCGCTCTTTCGTCGGCCCCGTCGTTTACACTCCTGAAGACAAATTCCAAAAAGTCAGCTTCTCCGACTTGGACGACGATGCCAAATCAGGCAAAAACGAAGCCGAATACGCCCGCAAAACCCAAACCGGCTGGCTCGGCATGATTGAACACCACTTCATGTCCACCTGGATCCTCCAGCCTAAAGGCGGACAAAGCGTTTGCGCCGCTGGCGACTGCCGTATCGACATCAAACGCCGAAACGACAACCTCTACAGCACCAGCGTCAGCGTTCCCCTTGCCGCCATCCAAAACGGCGCGAAATCCGAAGCCTCCATCAACCTCTACGCCGGCCCGCAGACCACATCCGTTATCGCCAATATCGCTGACAACCTGCAACTGGCAAAAGACTACGGCAAAGTACACTGGTTCGCCTCCCCCCTCTTCTGGCTCCTGAACCAACTGCACAACATTATCGGCAACTGGGGCTGGGCAATCGTCGTTTTGACCATCATCGTCAAAGCTGTACTCTACCCGCTGACCAACGCATCCTACCGCTCGATGGCAAAAATGCGCGCTGCCGCGCCCAAACTGCAAGCCATCAAAGAAAAATACGGCGACGACCGTATGGCGCAACAGCAAGCCATGATGCAGCTTTACAAAGACGAAAAAATCAACCCGCTGGGCGGCTGTCTGCCTATGTTGTTGCAAATCCCCGTCTTCATCGGCTTGTACTGGGCGTTGTTTGCCTCCGTAGAACTGCGTCAGGCACCTTGGCTGGGCTGGATTACCGACCTTAGCCGCTCCGACCCCTACTACATCCTACCCGTGATTATGGCAGTAACGATGTTTGCCCAAACATTCCTCAACCCGCCGCCAACCGACCCGATGCAGGCAAAAATGATGAAAGTCATGCCACTGGTTTTCTCAGCCATGTTCTTCTTCTTCCCTGCCGGTTTGGTACTTTACTGGGTAGTCAACAACCTCCTGACCATCGCCCAACAATGGCACATCAACCGCAGCATCGACAAACAACGCGCCCAAGGCGAAGTTGTTTCCTAACAGCGGTTTGACACACTAAAAAGGTCGTCTGAAAACTTAATTTCAGACGACCTTTTCGTTTGGGAACGTCACAAAACTTGATTGATTGGACATTCAGCAACAATCAAACACAAATGCCACACGGCTGAAATCGCGTTTAGCCAAATCTTCGGGCGTAATGAAGAAATTCGCTACACCAGAATCGCCCCACATCAGTTTTCCGGTACAGTGGTCTTTTTCATTGATATCAGTGTCTAATTGCAACAGCAGAATGTATTTGCGCCAGTCGGAATAAGTGATGGTAGCTGGATCGTCAAAATCGGCTTTTTCGTCATACTCAATAAACGGGTCGCCCTGAAGAAAAATCGGAGAACCGCCGATTTTATGCCCTTGAAATTTATTGAAATCTTCATCTTCCTCTTCTTCGCTTGCCGCTTGGAAAATCAGCGGAAACTCGCCGGAAAACGGCAGACATTCAGAATCGGTTGCCTGATAAGCGGAAAAATCGGTTTGCAATTCGCTCTCGGGCAACAGTTCGGGATAGTACATGATACGCCAACCGGTTTGTTCCGACAGGTTTTCAAAGTCGTAGCCTAAACCGTAATCCAGCCCATCAACAAAAACTTGCAAGATGCCGCGTTCAGGGAACCCAGGCAACAGCGGCACTTCGGCAAAGTTGATTTGCGCCACTAAGGTCAACGGATGCTTTTTCTCGGCGTGATACGGGTATTCAGCATTTTTTGGCAGGTAAGGTTTGCCGCCAACTTTGCTTTGATAAGGCGTAGTGGCAGCGGCTTCTCCCAATGTAAAGCGGACAGTGGGACGGTACATGAGGTTCTCCTATCGGATAGAAAGCTTTTGAATGGAATAAATTATATCGGATTAAATCAATGTTTACCTGCAATCTCTGAGGGGTCGTCTGAAAGCATAAACTTGCTCAACTAGAGTACGCCTTTAAAATACTCCTCCCCTTTCACAATGAACACAAAAAGGTCGTCTGAAAACTTAATTTCAGACGACCTTTTACATTTCCAACCTATTTCACAAACTTCAACACCTTGCCGGATTTTGCCGGCGCATCGGTTTCTTGTTTGTTTTCAGTTTCCTGTTTCGGTTGTTCTTTATCGGAAGGTTCATAAGGTTCGACTTCGAATCCCATGCCTTCGCCGCTTTCTCGGGCAAACAGGCTGACAACGTGTCCGACCGGAATCCAAATATCGTGCGCTACGCCGCCAAACCGAGCCGAGAAGCTGATCCAATCGTTGTCGATATTCAAATTATGGCTGGCAGTCGGTCCGATATTGAGGACAATCTCGTTTTCGCGAACATACTGCATGGGGACGCGGGTATGTTCGTTTACCCATGCGACAATGTGCGGCGTTTGATTGTTGTCCGTACACCATTCGTACAAAGCGCGAATCAGATAAGGCTTGGTAGATGTCGTCATGATGAATCCTTTCGGCCTTTAACGGCGCATTGCCTTCTCAGCGGGGGTCATGGCTTCGATGAAGGCTTCGCGTTGGAAGATACGTTCGGCGTATTTCAGCAATGGCGCGGCAGATTTGCCGAGTTTGATGTCGTAATGGTCGAGACGCCATAGTAACGGAGACAGCGCCACGTCAATCATTGAGAAATCATCGCCGAGAATGTATTTATTTTTGGTGAACGCAGGCGCGAGCATGGTCAGACCGTTGCCGATAGCTTCGCGCGCTTTCGCCATTTCTTTATTGGTGGAATTCGGGTTTTCCAATACATGTACTAAGCTGAACAGCTCTTTCTCCATGCGGAACAAAACCAATCGTCCGCGGCCGCGCATGACGGGGTCGCCGGGCATCAGTTGCGGATGGGGGAAACGTTCGTCTATGTATTCATTGATGATATTGGATTCATAGAGGATCAAATCACGTTCAACCAAAACGGGGACTTGGTTATACGGATTCATTACGGCAAGATCTTCGGGCTTATTGAAAATATCAACGTCTTTGATTTCAAAATCCATGCCTTTTTCGTACAGGACGAAGCGACAGCGTTGGCTGAACGGGCATGTAATGCCTGAATATAATATCATCATGGTATTTGGCTCCTATAAGCATCCCAGACAATCCATTGCCTGAAATTGCAGAATAAAACAATCGCAAAATTATACTCGATTGTATCTAACAATTCCACAAAAAGCGCATATCCTTTTGTTTATAAATAAATTTTTAGTAAAATCTAAAATCCTAAAAATGATGGCAAACTCGGATTATTTGCTTTTCTGATGTATAGTGGATTAAATTTAAATCAGAACAAAGCGACGAAGCCGCAGACAGTACAAATAGTACGGCAAGGCGAGGCAACGCCGTACTGGTTTAAAGTTAATACACTATATCTCGATTTTTAGGGCGGATTTGAATGGAAGCAGGACAGTGCCGCCTCTCCTTATGCTTAGGTGAAATAATCAGCAGCTTTATTTTTTCCACTTGCTTCCCACAAGTGATAAAAGGTCGTCTGAAAACCGGTTTCCCTGTTTTTCAGACGACCTTTTGTTTGTTTTGCCTCTTCAGCCCAATTCTTTCAATTTCCGGCTCAAGATGCCGTGTACTTCCTGCGCCGTTTCATAGCGGTCTTCTTTGGCAGGAACTGGCTCCAGGAAATGCAGCTCCACTTTACTGGAAGGCTGGCTGATAATCATGCAGATGGATTGCCATAAGCTGGTATCGCCCACATAAGCCGCCTGAAGGTTCGGACTGGTGCCGTCGGGATTGGGGTAGCGGCAGAGCATGGGGATAATGGGAACACCTGCATCGTAGGCAGTTTGGAAAAAGCTGGGCTTAAACGGGAGGATTTCATAACCTTCCGTACTCGTCCCTTCCGGGAAAATGGTTACGGTATCGCCGTTTTTGAGGGCTTCGGTTACCGTGGCGATTTTAGCGGTATTGCCTTTGGTGCCTTTATTGCGTGAAACGTAAACGGTCTGCGCCTGCGTGGCGAGATAGCCGACCACCGGCCATCTGGCGACATCGTCTTTCGCCACAAATCGACCCGGAAATGCGCCGTTGACTGCCATGATGTCTAACCAAGAGATATGGTTGCTGATTAACAACTGCGCCTGCCCTTCCTGAGGCAGCGTGCCGAAGGTTTCCAGCTTCATGCCGCATGAAGCGAGGACGCGCAGCGACCAGATTTGGATGGCGCGCAGTTTGCGCCGTTTGCTGTAAAAGGGAAACAGGAAGAACATTTCCGCCATGCCGTAAAGCAGGCAGATGCCGATGCAGAGCAGGCGGAAGGTAAAACGTAGTTTGGCAATCATAAGGTTGTGGTGTGTACAATCTTGGTATAGGGTGAAACCGCTAAAAATCAATTATTTGCTGATTTCACAATAGTTGAGGTCGTCTGAAAAGGTTTTCAGACGACCTTTTAGTCTTTATGGTTTAGGGGCGAAACGTTGGAGGTAACGGTCTGCCAGGCGGGTGATGTCCATCATGATGAGCACGTCGGCGCAGTTGAACGCTTCATCGACGCAAGGCTCGCCGCAGAACCATGCGCCCGCATTGAGGTAGCCTTTAATCAGCGGCGGGACGTCCGGTTTGTCCGACGGGGTAATTTCGTCCCATTTGAGCGGATTGAGCGGCTTGACGCACCATTTTTCGGGCGCAAGGTATTTGGATTTCAAGGCATGATACAGACCTGCCGCATCGCTGCCACCGTCGTGCATATCAATGCTGCCGCAGCCTATCATGAAGCGCAGGTTTTCGTCTTTCATGAATTTGACCAAACCCGACCACAAAAGCATGACCAAACCGCCGTTGCGGTAGTCGGGATGGGTGCAGGCGCGACCTAGTTCGACGGTTTGCGGCAAAATGTCTTTCAAAGGGGACAAGTCAAATTCGTGTTCACTATACCAGCCGCCGACTTTTTTGGCGGTTTCTTCGGTAATCAGGCGGTAGCAGCCGATGACGTCTCCGGTTGCGTCGTCAAAAGCCAAAAGGTGGTGGCAATGTTCGTCGTAAGGATCGACATCGCGACCGTCGTCGCTTTCGATTTCTGCACCCAGTTCTTGGGCGAATACCTGATAACGCAAGCGTTGTGCTGCTTCAATTTCCGCCTGCGTTTCCGCAAGGCGCACGCTCAGACCGATTTTGGGGCCGGTTTGGTTGAAACGGCTTTGGGACATGAATTTTCCTGTCTTATACATTGGATAATCGATTTGCGATTATAGCGGATATAGGACGGAATTTATATTGAGTTCGGACAAGTGAAGCAAATTAGGGATGAAATGTCTATGCAGAAAGAATTTTTTACAACAGAATGGGTATGGTTGTTTTCAGACGACCTCTTCCCTGTTTTGAAAACATCCTGCATCCCCTTTCCCCAAACTTACTCTAAAAGTTTCAGGTCATCTAAAAATCCTATTCACTCAAAAACAAACCGCCCTTTCAGGCGGTTTGTTTTCAGCTTAAACAGACGGTTATTGTTTTTTACCGCCGAATACACCGAAGGCATTGTTACTTGAAGAGCCATTATCACCTGGTTTTTCATTGTAACTGTATCGTCCCGCCATTTCGGCAGCTTTATCGCCGTAGAATCCGCCGGAGATAGAACCTTGCACACCGGAATCCCATTTACCATTAAAGCTGCTGCCTGCAATATCTGCAGTAAAGGCTCGTTCATTCATGAACCATCTGTCACCACTATTGATTTTACCTGCGATGGTTTTGGTATCGAAGTTAACATCTGCGGTAAACGAACCGGCAGTACGGTAGCCTCCTGTATCACCCACCCAGTTTTCCTTATTATCCAAGTTGCGGGCACGGAAATTCAACACATCGCCGGCGTATTTAGCTGTACCGGACGGCAAAGAAGCACTCATTTCACCCTGAACAAACAAGGAGTAGGCATTATCGGCAAGTTTTGCCGCACCGAAGACAACATTGCTCAAATTGCCTGAAGCAACAAACGACTTGTAGTCCGAACCCAATTCAGTTTGATAGAGCTTGTTGGTAACAGGTGCCAAAGCGATTGCCGTACCGTTGATGACGACTTTGGTCAAATCGGCGATATTCGATAAGAAGTATTGCTCGCCTGTTTCGCCTTTTTTCAATTCGGTTGCGGCAGCGTCAACTTTAGGCTGAGTTACAGGCGCATCAGGTTTGACAACCGGCGCATCAGGCTGTCCGCCTGCTTGAGCTGCATCTTGGCGTTTTGCACCAAACACACCGCGCGCCACTACGTCTTCATCACGTTGGTTTTTGCCTGCCGCACTATATGTACCGGCAAGTTGGTCTGCCTTCGCGCCAAAGAATCCGCCTTGCATCGTACCTTGCTTGTTGGAGAAGGTGTTGCCGTGCAAATCGCCATTGAAAGACAGATTTTCCGCCATATCGCGCGCATTGGATTTGACGACACCTGCAATCCTATTGCCACCGCTACCACCGCCAACCGTTTGATCGGAATAGCGGTTGATACCGACATTGATGGTTTTTTGGTCGAAATTGACTTTTGCGGTAACATCGGTTGCTCTGGCGGCAGGATACAGGTTTTCCAATTTAGATGCAGAGCTTGTATCAGGAAGCTCGTTTAACAAGCTGGTATTGACCGGCAATCCGTTTGCAAAATGCAAACCGATACCTTTATAAGTAGCTTCACCTTTTAGAGCGGCAACGGTTTCGCTACCAGACGGCGCACCTTGTACAAATAAAGCTTGTTTGAAATCACGCAGGTTGGTTACATCGGCAACACCGCCGTAACGAACGTCAGGCAGCAGGTCGCCGCTGTGTACCGCATATTGTGCTGCATCGGCTTTACCGCCGTTCGTACTTCTTTCGCCCAACGTGAACTCACCTGCTTTAACGTCTTTGGTATTAATGGCGACACCATCAAGTACGACGCTGTTTTTATCCGAAGCAGTCGGAGCTTCGGTTTTGGCATATTCCAAATCGCCGGTTTCACGCTTTTTCGCTACCAAGACACCGCCATCCAAAGCCTTGCCCATTACTTTGCCTTCACCGCCAAAACCTTGACCTGAATTGGCCTCATTGGCTTTCTTAGCTTCCTCAGCTTTCTTGGCCTCTTCAGCTTTCTTAGCTTCTTCAGCTTTTTTGGCTTCTTCAGCTTTTTTGGCTTCTTCAGTTTGTTTTGAATCGCTTCCTCCGCCCGAGCCGGAATTATTGCCCGGCTGTTGCGGGGTCGGTGCAGGCTGTGCAGAAGGCGTGCCACCACCGCTTGAGCCGCATGCACTCAATGCGATGCTGCAAGCAATCGCCAACATACTTAATTTAAATGATTCCTTCATGGTCAAACTCCTGAATGTGATAATGGCATTTTGGAATGATGATAAAATATTTGATAATTATTTACATCAAACCAATTAAAATCTACCGCAAATGCGGATAACCAAACGGTACTAAACTTACATCAGCATGAAGGTCGTCTGAAAACAGAATTTATGAATCCGCGTATACAGATGTGTTTCAGACGACCTCTACTTATATCGTCAAACCATTAATGACGGTGCGGAACAAAGCCTTCCGGAGCTTCCGCACCTTCAGGCAGACCAAAGGTTTCACGCAACACGACTTTGTAGAACGCAAATGCATCTTTTGCACCTTGAATCGCTTCGGCTTCAGCTTCAGGGCTTAAACCCAAAGCATTCAGATGCTCGACAAAAGCACGCCAATGTTTGCCGCGGCCGTTCGGATGAGGGGCGAGGTGGCGCGCGCCGTGTTCACCGTTGTAATCCAGCTTTTGCGCGTGTTTAAACAAAAATGCTGCGCCCAAATTGGAACCTTCGGCGCAATACAGCCAACCGATGGCTTTATTGCCGGTTTCATGCGGCAGCGGGTTCCCGTATTCGTAAGGTTTGTCACCCAAATCCGCCAAGTCTTGCGTTACCGCATCGTAACGCGCCATGTATTCCAGCTCAGGAATGGCTTTGTTCAACTCGGGGTCTTTATAGATATGATCAACCGCTTTGTGGAACACGGATTGCAGTTTCAAAAATTTAATGTAGTTCTCTTTATTGGTAAACGGCTCGACAGACATAACCAAGTTGTCCACGCTATCATGAACGGTGGTGGTTTGCTCTTTCAGACGTTTGGCAAAAGTCAGCTCTTGTGTTTCGTTCATGTGAATATCCTTTGATAATCTACAAAATTCAATGAATGTTTTAATAAAACCCGCACAGCGGGTTTTCAGACGACCTCAAATGAAGACCGCCCCGAATCAATAAAAAATTAACTGATGAAAAATCTGTATCTAGAAATGGAAATTAAGATACTTCGACATTGACTCGTTTACAAACGAAGATTGTCATATTACAAAACAATTTAGGAATATATATCATTTCTATTACAATAGCAAGAATTTAACTTGCTATTATTTACATAAACCTGTTGTTTCTACATATTTGCAACAAATATGACAAGGGGTCGTCTGAAAACGTTTCAGACGACCCTTTATTAATTACAAACGATACTATTTATATAGTCATAATTTATTTTCCAGACACTATCTCCCCCATATGTAAGCAATTTGGGCTATCCCTATGTTTTCCTTTATAATACCTGCCTCTTTGACCTCTTCCCTCCTCCATGAAACCGATTCCTAGCTATACGCGCTGGTGGCGTTATAAATCCTACCTGCCCGACGCATCGCTGCCGGCGCATACGGTGGATTGCCCGGACTGCGGCAACCGCATGGATATTCCGCGCCTGCGGCAGGGGCAGGAGGCGCATTGTCCGGTGTGCAATCATGAAGTGGTCGAGGTGGAAAACAATCCTTATGTTGCGCCGCTGGCTTACGCGACGACTTCGCTGATTTTGATGGCGTTTGCGTACAGCATGGTTTATATCCGCGTGGAACTCTTCGGCGTAACATCAGTCCTGTCGCTGCCGGAAATGATGCGGCTTTTGATTTATCAGGATTACGGTTTTCTGGCGGAAGTGATGTTCGTCCTCACTTTTGGCGCACCGGTATTGTTTTTACTGCTTTGCCTCTATGTTTATACGGCACTGGTGCGCGAGCGGGCTTATCCTGCGTTGAGGTTTGCGACGCGGGTTTTGGTCAGGCTGCGCCATGCGATTATGGTGGATGTGTTTTTTATTTCCACTTTGGTGGCGTATATCAAGCTCTCGTCTGTGGCGGCGGTAGAATTCGGTTCGGCGTTTTATTTGATGTTTGCGCTGTCGGTCATGCTGATTCGGACTTCAGTCTCGATTCCTCAGCATTGGGTTTATTATAAAATCCACAGACTGACGGGCGGGGATGCGGTGCAAACGGCATCCGACGACAAAACCTGTTGCAGCCGATGCCTGTATTTCCGTGATAAAGACGAGCAGCCTTGTGAGGTCTGCGGTGCGGATTTGTACCGCCGCCGCCCGAAAAGCCTGAGCATTTCGCTGGCGTTTTTGATTGCGGCGTTTATCCTGTATTTCCCTGCGAATATTCTGCCGATTATGATTTCGTCGAACCCTACCGCGCTGGAGGTCAATACGATTTTCAACGGCATTGTGTATATGTGGAACGACGGCGACAGGCTGATTGCGGTGATTATTTTCAGCGCGAGTATTTTGGTGCCGGTATTGAAGATTATCGCGATGGCGGTTTTGATTGCATCCGCTTATTTCAAACCGCCGATGAGCGCACCAAAAATGTCGGTGCTTTACCGGATTACCGAATCCATCGGCCGCTGGTCGATGATTGATATTTTTGTGATTATTATTTTGATGAGCTCGTTCCACACCAACATGGCGCGCGTCGTCCCCGGCGGGGCGGCGGTTTATTTCTGCCTGGTGGTGGTATTGACCATGCTGTCTGCCTATTATTTCGACCCCCGCCTGATTTGGGACAGACACCAGCAGCTTTCAGACGACCCCGATTCCGACGATAACCAGAAACAATGAAAAAACACGATTCTTCTCAAACACATCGCGCACCTGCGCGTGTCAAAAAAACCAATGTCTTCACGTCTATCGTGTGGCTGATTCCGCTGATTGCGCTGATTGCAGGCGGCTGGCTGCTGGTGAAAGACATCCGCAACCGAGGTCCGGTCGTCACGCTTTTGATGGACAGCGCGGAAGGCATTGAGGTCAACAACACGGTGATTAAAGTGTTGAACGTCGATGTCGGACACGTTACCCGCATCAAGCTGCGCGACGATCAAAAAGGCGTGGAAGTCACCGCCCAGCTTAACGCCGATGCGAAAGACCTCATCCGCAGCGATACGCAGTTTTGGGTGGTGAAACCGCGTATCGACCAAAGCGGCGTAACCGGTTTGAGTACGCTCCTGTCCGGCTCGTATATCGCGTTTACGCCCGGCAAAAGCAATGAAACGAAGGACGTATTTGAAGTACAGGACATTCCGCCGATTGCAGCCATCGGACAAAGCGGTCTGCGCCTGAAGCTGGTCGGTCAAAACGACAAAATCCTCAACGTCAGCAGCCCCGTGCTTTATGAAAACTTTATGGTCGGACAGGTAGAAAGCGCGCATTTCGAACCTGCCGACCAAACCGTGCATTACACCATCTTCATCCAAAGTCCGAACGACAAATTGATTAATTCGGAAAGCCGCTTTTGGCTGGAGAGCGGCATCAATATTGAAACCACAGGCAGCGGCGTGAAACTCAATTCCGCTCCCCTACCCGCGTTGCTTTCCGGTGCGATTTCGTTTGATTCGCCGAAAACCAAAAACAGCAAAAATGTGAAGAGCGAAGACAGTTTCACGCTTTACGATAGCCGCAGCGAAGTGGCAAACCTGCCCGATAACCGTTCGCTGTACTACACCGCGTTTTTCAAACAGTCCGTGCGCGGTCTGACCGCCGGTTCGCCCGTCGAATATAAAGGGCTGAATGTCGGCGTGGTTTCCGACGTTCCCTATTTCGACCGCAACGACAGCCTGCATCTGTTTGAAAACGGCTGGATTCCCGTGCGCATCCGCATCGAGCCGTCGCGCATGGAAATCAATGCCGACGAACAAAGCAAAGAACATTGGAAACAACAATTCCAAGCGGCTTTGGGCAAAGGTCTGACCGCCACCATCTCCAGCAACAACCTGCTGACCGGCAGCAAAATGATTGAATTGAACGATCAGCCTTCGTCTTCGCCCAAGCTGCGACCGCACACCGTTTACGCAGGCGATACCGTCATTGCCACGCAAGGCGGCGGTTTGGACGATTTGCAGGCGAAAGTGGCGGATTTGTTAGAGAAATTCAACAATCTGCCGTTGGATAAAACCGTTGCCGGGTTGAACGGCTCGCTCGCTGAACTCAAATCCACCCTTAAATCTGCCAATGCCGCCCTAAGCTCCATTGACAAACTGATCGGCAAACCGCAAACGCAAAACATTCCGAACGAGCTGAACCAAACCCTGAAAGAATTGCGTCAAACCCTGCAAGGCGTATCGCCGCAATCGCCCATCTACGGCGACGTGCAAAATACCCTGCAAAGCTTGGATAGAACCCTCAGAGACGTACAGCCCGTCATTAATACTTTGAAAGAAAAACCCAACGCGCTGATTTTTAACAGCAGCAGCAAAGACCCCATCCCGAAAGGAAGCCGATAATGCGCCTCTTCCCGATTGCCGCCGCCCTGACGCTTGCCGCCTGCGGCACTACGCAAAGCCCGCAATATTTCGTTCTGCCCGACAGCCAATACATCCGACCGGTGGCGCAAGGCAGTGAAATAGCGGTCAAAGTCAACCTTGCCGAGCCGCTTGCCAACGGCGGCCTTGTTTACCAAACCGACGCGTATCATGTGAATCTGGCGAAAAACCACCTTTGGGCGGCGCCGCTTGACGGCGCGTTGGCGGCGAACTTCAGCAACAAACTCAACCGCCTCAACCCGCGCCATACTTTCGTTCCCGCCTCACGCAGCCAAAGCAGCCAAACCCTGAAAATCTATGTTGAAGCCTTCCAAGGCAGCTATCAGGGGCAGACTACCGTCAGCGGCTATGCCCTGTGGCCGGACGGACGCAACAAACCGTTTGACATCACTACTCCGCAACAAGGCGACGGCTATACTGCCATGCTGGAATCTTTGGAAAACGGTTTGAACGAAGCAGCAAAAAGCATTGCCTATTGATGAGGTCGTCTGAAAACCCGCTGCGCTGGTTTCGTCAAACCATTCATCGTGTAAAGGATAAAACATGCAAAACATCACGCTCTACACCCATCCCCTTTCACGCGGCAGATACGTCGTATGGATGCTCAAAGAATGCGGCGCGGAATACACCGTCGTACCCATTCAGTTCGGCACGCAAATGAAATCCGCTGAATATCTCGCCATCAACCCACAAGGGCAAGTCCCCGCGCTCAAATTTGGTGATGCCGTACTGACCGAATCGACCGCCATCATTACCTTTTTGGCAGAACAGTTCCCCGACAAACACCTCATCCCCGCCGCAGGTACGGTGGAACGCGGCGAATACTACCGCTGGATGTGCATATTGATGCACCTCGAATACGCAGGCTTCAACAAACTGCACAACCTGCCGGTCGATACACCCGAGTGCCGCCGCCAAATCGGTTACGGCGATTTCGATACCGCATGGAACACATTGCGCGAACACTTGAAAAACCACGACTACATCGTCGGCAACAGCTTTACCGCGATGGATTTGTACTGCTCCGCACTGATTCTGCACTTAACGCAAAATTGGAAAGTGTTGCCCGCCGATGAAACCGACGTATTGCAACGCTACGCCGCCAAACATCTCGCCCGCCCCGCTTTCGCCGAAACCCAAGCATGGACGCAAGAAACCGCCGCCCAAATGCCGCCTGTGGCATAAATCAAGATTATTAAAACCAAAAGGTCGTCTGAAAACCCTTCGCAATCAGGTTTTCAGACGACCTTTTATCAGACGATTGGAAAATCAGTATTTCACTGAATCATTGCCGCTGTTTTTTTGGATAAATTCGATTTTATAACCGTCAGGATCTTCGACAAAAGCGATAACGGTCGTGCCGTGCATCATCGGTCCTGCCTCGCGCACGACTTTGCCGCCTTTTTGTCTGACCCGTTCGCAAGCTTCATACGCGTCATCCACTTCTACCGCGATATGACCGTAAGCGTTGCCGATATCGTAGCTTTCCGTATCCCAGTTGTGCGTCAATTCCAGTACGGTATTTTCAGCCTCATTACCATAACCGACAAACGCCAAAGTAAAACGTCCTTCGGGATAATCGTGGCGCCGCAGCAAAGACATACCTAAAACATTTTGATAGAAGTCCAAAGATTTTTCGAGGTTGCCAACGCGCAACATTGTATGGAGCAGTCGCATAATGTATTCCTTTTATAGTGGATTAACTTTAAACCAGTACGGCGCTGCCTCGCCTTTCCGTACTATCTGTACTGTCTGCGGCTTCGTCGCCTTGTCCTGGTTTAAAGTTAATCCACTATATATTGTTTTAAAAACAGATTTTATCATAGTTCGCCCTAAGCGCCGATTGTCTGCACGGAACGAAATAGCGACACATTTTATCCATAAGGAACAACTTTTTCATCCGTCAGGCAGCCATCCTCGTTTTTCAGACGACCTTGCTTTATAATTATGCTTTATGTGTTTTTCAGAACTATCATGAAGTTAAGACAAACAGCCGCTCTTTTATGGCTGTCCATCCTCTCTTTGCCGGCATTTGCCATCGATTTCGGCCGCATCCCTCAAGACGAAATTTCTGTGTATGTTCAAGAATTGGACAGCGGAAACGTCTTGGTCGACCACCGTTCGAATGTGCCGGTCAACCCCGCATCGACCATGAAGCTGGTTACAGCGTTTGCCGCATTTAAAGCTTTGGGCGGCGATTACCGCTGGACGACACAATTCAAAAGCGACGGCACGATTCAAGGCGACACCTTGCAAGGCGATATTTACTGGGTTGGCAGCGGAGACCCTGTTTTCGACCAAGAAGGCTTGGTCGGGATGCAGCAGCAATTGCGCGATAAAGGCATACGCAAAATCACCGGCGGCTTGGTACTCGACCGCCATTTATGGGGAGATATTCAAAATCCGAGCGATTTCGAATCCGATGTCGGCTCTCTATTTATGACGCCGCCCGACCCGCATATGCTGGCTTACAAAGTCGTATCGGTCAAACCGGAACGCAATGATATGGGCGATGTGGATCTTGTGACCAACCCGCCCCTTCCCGATATTAAAATCGACAACAAAATCAACGTCACACCATCAAATGCATCCTGCAAAGCCTTGCAAAACCATATGCGCGCAAACTACAAAGGCGGCGTATTGCATGTTTCCGGCAAAGTTCCGGAATCGTGTTTGGGCAATGAAATGTACGTCAACATGTTGAACATGCGTGAATTTGTGCAAAAAAGCTTTATCAACCAATGGCGTTACTCAGGCGGAGAAATTACCGACGGCATCAAGACCGCATCCGTGCCGCCTCATGCCAAAACGCTGGCGGTACACCAATCCAAACCCATGTCTGCCATTTTGACGGACATGAACAAATATTCGAATAATCTGATTGCACGCTCCGTATTTTTGAAATTGGGCGGCGAACATTCCGGCAACTCTGCTTTGCAGCAAGCCTCTTCAGCCGTAAAACGTGAATTGGCCACCGCGGGCGTGGATACGGAAAACTTGGTCTTGGAAAACGGCTCCGGTTTATCCCGCCGCGAACGCGTCAGCGCCAATATGCTCGCGCAAATGCTGGAAAAAGCCTATTTCAGCCCGTTCAAACAAGACTTCATCGACACCTTACCCATCGCTGGTCAAGATGGCACACTGAAATACCGCCTCAAACAGGCAGGTCCCGCCCTGCGCCTGAAAACGGGAACGCTCAAAGACGTACGCGCACTCGCCGGATATTGGTTGGGAGACAAACCCATGATCGTGGTGGTGGTGATTAACAGTCCGAATGCAACCAACTATCTAAACGACTTGGATAAACTGGTTTCAAAAATCGTACAGCCGGGCGGTGATACTTGGATTGATGCAAGAATGAAGTGCGAAGAACGAATGGAAGCATAAAGCACTAATACACTTCAGGCAGCCGAGAAATGAAATTCCGGCTGCCTGAAGTGTATTTTAAAGGCGGTAAATCCTGCTATTTGGTTTCATTGCACTAAGCTGATTCCGAATCGGCTTTACCTTTATTTTTCTTATCAGGAAAAATGAAGGAAGCGGCAATCCCGCAAGTCAGTACAACCAATACAACCAGCAAAGACACATTAGGCGAAATGTCCCATCCGTGATGGAACATATGGTTGCTTGCCGACAAGCCCAGTTTGACCGCGATAAAGAACAGTAACACGACCACTGCTTTTTCCAAGTGGACCAAATAGCCCTTCAACGCTTCCAATACGAAATAAAGCGTACGCAAACCCAAAATGGCAAACATCATGGCGCTGTAAACAATCAACGGTTCTTTAGATACGGCAATCACCGCAGGTACGCTGTCAAACGCAAACATCACGTCCGACAACTCAATCACTGCCAAACATAAAAACAGCGGCGTTGCGACCAACTGACCTTTACGCATTTTCTGAGGATGGTTATTTTCAGGATGCTTGAGGTCTTCGCCCGCCGGCTCAAGCCGCACCTCGGGATATTGCTCATGCGCTTTTTTCAACTCCTCGCCTTTTAAGAAAAAATGGCTGCCGTAAAGACGGGGAAACACAGGGAAAAAGCGATGGACTGCACGATATGCCAAATGTTCGGAATAATCGGCATCTTCTTCGCCCTCCTCTTCATCCCGCCGCAGCATCATAACGGCGGTATAGCCGACAATGACGGCAAAAACCACTTCCACAATCGGTCCCAATGCCAACAGTCCGGCACCGATGGCGACAAAAATCATGCGGAAAATAATCGCACCGATAATCCCCCAGTACAAAACGCGGTGGCGCAGGCCCTCAGGCACTTTAAACCAAGCAAAAACCGCCATCATTAAAAACAGATTATCTACGGACAATACTTTTTCCAAAGCATAGCCGGTAAAGAACAGGCTGGCGGCTTCACTGCCGTGATGAACCCATAAAAATGCGCCGAACAAAATCGATATCAATACCCAAAACAGCGACCATATCGCGGCACTTTTCAGCGACATCGGTTTGTTGTCCCTATGGGCGAATAAATCGATGGCAATCGCACCCACAGACAAAATCACGAAAACGGCGACGGTTTCAATGGGGAAACCCAAATGGTTCATAAAAAGCCTTTGTTATCAAAGTTATCAAAATAAAGCGTAAGTATAGTGAAACAACGCGGAATAATATAGAGAAATCCAATAAAGATAATGTAATATTCTCAAGAGCCAAGATAAAAGCGATTCCGCTCTTTATCCATACCCAACAGTTTGCCAAGAGGTCGTCTGAAATTTTCAGACGACCTTTTGCCTTGCATCCCCGACTACCAAACCATATCCCATCTATTCAAATTGTTGTCTGACTACATGCAATCTGCGACTGCTTCCAAACGTTTCAGAAAGATAGTTTCAAGCCTATTTAAATGCAATATTTTCAAGATAATTTGTAAACTAATGTTTTTAATATGGTTTGAAAAATATTTGAGTAAAACCGGCGAGCAACGGTCATCACAAGCTTTGCAAGCCTTCTGTTTTCAGGTATGCTCAAACGGATTATTTACAATTTCATATGCCTTAATTACATATCCATTTGAATTAATAAATAATTTATTTTCAATAAGCTGCAAAAAAATAGAAATTTCCGCTGTATTTTAATTAGAAAAATGTTTGGGCGTGGATTGCCTGCAATTTCATCAGCCCGTGATTTTGAAGTTTTAGATGAGGAATAGTACATGAATCCCATGTATATCACTTTTGCAATCTATCTGGTTGCTGTTCTCTTGATTGGTCTGGCCGCGTATTTCTCCACGCGCAATTTCGATGATTATATTTTGGGCGGCCGAAGCTTGGGCCCGTTCGTTACGGCGATGTCGGCGGGTGCGTCCGATATGTCGGGCTGGCTTTTGATGGGTCTGCCCGGCGCGATTTATTTAAGCGGTTTGAATGAGGCTTGGATTGCCATCGGTTTGGTGATCGGCGCGTATTTCAACTGGCTTTTGGTGGCGGGCCGTCTGCGTGTGCATACCGAATATGCCAATAATGCGCTGACGCTGCCGGATTATTTCTTCCACCGCTTTGGAGCGGGCGGACATTTGATGAAAGTAGTTTCCGCATTAATTATTCTGTTTTTCTTCACGATTTATTGCGCCTCGGGCATTGTGGCCGGTGCAACTTTGTTCCAAAGCCTGTTTGAAGGCATGACTTACACCCAAGCCATGTGGTTAGGCGCGGGCGCGACCATTGCTTATACCTTCTTGGGCGGTTTCTTGGCGGTAAGCTGGACGGATACGCTGCAAGCTTCTTTGATGATTTTTGCGCTGATTTTGACGCCGGTAATGGTGTATTTGGGCTTGGGCGGTGCGGATCAAATGTCTGCCGCGATTCAAAGCGTTGCCGCAGGTACGGGCAAGGAATACGACAGCCTGCTTGCCGGTACGACCGTTATCGGCATTATTTCCACCGCCGCATGGGGCTTGGGCTATTTCGGTCAGCCGCACATTTTGGCGCGCTTTATGGCGGCTGAGAGCGCGAAATCGCTCGTATCCGCACGCCGCATCGGTATGACTTGGATGGTGTTGTGTCTGGCAGGCGCAGTAGCGGTCGGTTATTTCGGCATTGCGTATTTTGGTGCCAATCCTGACCAAACCGCTTCCATGCACGGCAACCACGAACGTATCTTCATCGCGCTTTCTACTTTATTGTTCAACCCTTGGATTGCAGGCATTATTTTGAGCGCGATTTTGGCGGCGGTCATGTCCACTTTGTCTTGCCAGCTTCTGGTTTGCTCCAGCGCGATTACGGAAGACTTCTACAAAGGCTTTTTGCGCAAAAATGCGCCGCAGTCAGAATTGGTGTGGATTGGTCGTCTGATGGTATTGGCGATTGCCATTATCTCGATTCTGATTGCGTCCGACCCTAAGAGCAAAGTTTTGAGCTTGGTGTCTTATGCGTGGGCAGGTTTCGGCGCGGCGTTCGGTCCGATTGTGATTCTGTCGGTATTGTGGAAACGCATTACGGCATACGGTGCTTTGTCGGGAATGATTGCCGGTGCGCTGACTGTGGTGGCATGGGTGGAGTGGGTTAAAAAACCTGCTTTGGCTGCACATGAAACCGGTATTTGGACTATGTACGAAATCGTCCCCGGCTTCATCGCCTGCTTGATTATCGCTGTTCTGGTTTCACTGACCGACAAAGAGCCGTCTCGTGAAATCCAAGAACGTTTTGAAAAAGCGGACGCGGAATACCGCGAGGCGAAATAAGTGTTTTCAGACGACCTGCCGTTGACCGTAGGTCGTCTGAATTTTTATACGGGAAGGCAGGCTTTATTTTTATATTGATGCTCATGCGGATAATTCGGTCTTTGGGCTTTATCTGCTTTTTATCAAAGCAAAAAATCCTGTTTTCAAGGTAAATTACTTGTTCGCCCCGTATAAATTTATTACGATATTATCTATATGCTTTAAATCTTTTCAGACGACCCCGCGAAGGGATGGGGTCGTCTGAAAATCATCATAAAAACTTTGGAGAACCTTAAAATGTTTGACTTTGCTTTTCCGACACAAACGCCACTGCGTCAAGCGATTACCGATGCTTACCGCCGCGACGAAATCGAAGCCGTTCAGGATATGCTGCAACGCGCACAGATGAGCGATGAGGAGCGTCGGGCAGCGTCCGAACTCGCACGCCGTTTGGTTACGCAGGTTCGTGCCAGCCGCACCAAAGCCAGCGGCGTGGATGCGCTGATGCACGAGTTCTCGCTCTCCAGCGAAGAAGGCATTGCGCTGATGTGTCTGGCGGAGGCTTTGCTGCGCATTCCCGACAATGCGACGCGCGACCGCCTGATTGCCGACAAAATTTCCGAAGGCAACTGGAAAAGCCATTTGAACAACAGCCCCTCCTTGTTCGTCAACGCAGCGGCATGGGGCTTGCTGGTTACCGGCAAACTGACCGCGACGAACGACAAGCAGATGGGTTCTGCCCTGAACCGACTCATCAGCAAAGGCGGCGCGCCCCTGATCCGCCAAGGCGTGAACTACGCCATGCGCCTCTTGGGCAAGCAGTTTGTGACCGGACAAACCATTGAAGAAGCGCTGCAAAACGGCAAAGAGCGCGAAAAAATGGGCTACCGCTTCTCCTTCGATATGTTGGGCGAAGCCGCCTTTACCCAAGAAGATGCCGACCGCTATTACAACGACTACGTTCAAGCCATTCACGCCATCGGCAAAGATGCTGCCGGACAAGGCGTTTATGAAGGCAACGGCATTTCCGTCAAACTTTCCGCCATCCATCCGCGCTACTCGCGCGCCCAACACGAACGCGTCATGAGCGAACTCTTACCTCGTCTGAAAGAGTTGTTCCTCTTGGGTAAAAAATACGATATCGGTATCAACATCGACGCCGAAGAAGCCAACCGCTTGGAGCTGTCTTTGGATTTGATGGAAGCACTCGTTTCCGACCCCGATTTGGCAGGTTATAAAGGCATCGGCTTTGTCGTTCAGGCATACCAAAAACGCTGCCCCTTCGTTATCGACTATCTGATTGACCTTGCCCGCCGCAACAACCAAAAACTGATGGTTCGTTTGGTTAAAGGCGCGTACTGGGACAGCGAAATCAAATGGGCGCAAGTGGACGGCTTGGACGGCTATCCGACCTACACCCGCAAAGTCCATACTGACATCTCCTATCTTGCCTGCGCGCGCAAACTGCTGGACGCGCAAGATGCCGTGTTCCCGCAATTTGCTACGCACAACGCCTACACCTTGGGCGCGATTTACCAAATGGGCAAAGGCAAAGACTTTGAACACCAATGCCTGCACGGCATGGGCGAAACTTTGTACGACCAAGTGGTCGGCCCGCAAAACTTAGGCCGTCGCGTGCGCGTGTACGCTCCGGTCGGTACGCATGAAACCCTGCTCGCCTACTTAGTACGCCGCCTGTTGGAAAACGGCGCGAACTCGTCGTTCGTCAACCAAATCGTCGATGAAAACATCAGCATCGACACCTTGATTAGAAGTCCGTTCGACACCATCGCCGAACAAGGCATCCATCTGCACAACGCTTTGCCGTTGCCGCGCGACTTGTACGGCAAAGGTCGTCTGAATTCTCAAGGCGTCGATTTCAGCAACGAAACCGTGTTGCAACAGCTTCAAGAAAAACTCAACCGCTCCGCCGCGCAAGACTTCCACGCCGCGTCCATTATCAACGGCAAAGCCCGCGATGTCGGCGAAGCGCAGCCGATTAAAAACCCTGCCGACCACGACGACATCGTCGGCACAGTCAGCTTTGCCGATGCCGCGCTTGCCCAAGAAGCGATTGGCGCAGCCGTTGCCGCGTTCCCTGAATGGAGCGCAACGCCTGCCGCCGAGCGTGCTAATTGCTTGCGCCGCTTCGCCGATTTGCTGGAGCAGCACACTCCCGCGCTGATGATGCTTGCCGTGCGCGAAGCAGGCAAAACGTTGAACAACGCCGTCGCCGAAGTGCGCGAAGCCGTCGATTTCTGCCGCTACTACGCAGGCGAAGCCGAAAATACCCTGCCCAAAGACGCCAAAGCCGTCGGCGCCATCGTCGCCATCAGCCCGTGGAACTTCCCGCTCGCCATCTTTACCGGCGAAGTCGTTTCCGCATTGGCGGCGGGCAACACCGTCATCGCCAAACCTGCCGAACAAACCAGCCTGATTGCCAGCTACGCCGTTTCCCTGATGCACGAAGCAGGCATCCCGACTTCCGCCTTGCAACTTGTCCTCGGCGCAGGCGATGTCGGCGCAGCGCTGACGGGCGACCCGCGTATCGGCGGCGTCATTTTCACCGGTTCGACCGAAGTGGCGCAACTGATTAACAAAGCCCTTGCCAAACGCGACGACAGCCCCGTATTGATTGCCGAAACCGGCGGTCAAAACGCCATGATTGTCGATTCCACCGCGCTGCCCGAGCAGGTTTGCTTGGACGTGCTCAACTCCGCCTTCGACAGCGCAGGACAACGCTGCTCCGCCCTGCGTATCCTTTGCGTCCAAGAAGATGTCGCCGACAAGATGCTCGCCATCATCAAAGGCGCGATGGACGAATTGGTCGTCGGCAAACCCGTTCAGCTCACCACCGACGTAGGTCCCGTCATCGATGCCGAAGCGCAGCAAAACCTGCAATCGCACATCAACAAAATGAAAGGCGTTGCCAAGTCTTACCACGAAGTCAAAGCCGCCTCCGACGTTGATCCTGCGAAGTCCACTTTCGTGCTGCCGATTTTGTTCGAACTCAACAACTTGAACGAACTCACCCGCGAAGTCTTCGGTCCGGTACTGCACGTCGTCCGCTACCGCGCCGACGAGCTTGATCAAATCATCGACCAAATCAACAGCAAAGGCTACGCGCTCACCAGCGGCGTACACAGCCGCATCGAAGGCACGGTCAAACGCATCCGCGAACGCATCGAAGCGGGTAACGTTTACGTCAACCGCAACATCGTCGGCGCCGTCGTCGGCGTACAACCGTTCGGCGGACACGGCATGTCAGGTACAGGTCCGAAAGCAGGTGGTTCGTTCTACCTGCAAAAACTGACCCGCATCCCCGAATGGGTTGCCCCGCCGCTGAGCCGTATCGGACAAGCGGACGAAGCCGCGCTCAAACGCCTTGAAGCCCTGATTCACAAGCTGCCGTTTAATGCGGAAGAGAAAAAAGCAGCGGCATCAGCATTGGGACATGCCCGCATCCGTACCCTGCGTCAAGCAGAATCCGTCTTGGTCGGCCCGACCGGCGAACGCAACGCCCTAAGCTGGCGCGCACCCAAACGCGTCTGGGTACACGGCGGCAGCCTCCTGCAAGCCTTCTGCGCCCTGACCGAACTTGCCGCCGCAGGCATCGTAACTGTCGTCGAACCCGACAGCCCGCTTGCCGCCTACACCGCCGACCTCGAAGGCTTGCTGCAAGTCAACAGCAAACCTGAAAGCACAGGCGTAAACCACGTCGCCGCCCTAAGCCCGCTGGACAGCAGCCGCAAGCAAGAACTGGCAAAACGCGACGGCGCACTCATCCGCATTCTCCCGTCCGAACAAGGCTTGGACATCCTGCAAGTGTTTGAAGAAATCTCTTGCAGCGTCAACACCACAGCCGCCGGCGGCAACGCCAGCCTGATGGCGGTTGCCGACTAAAAGGATTGAATAAACGCAAGAGCGTTTGAACAAAGGTCGTCTGAAAACGTCAGCGAAATCCGCTAAGTCCGTTTTCAGACGACCTTTTTCTATAAATTATAGTGGATTAACTTTAAATCAGGACAAGGCGACGAAGCCGCAGATAGTACATCAGGACAAGGCGACGAAGCCGCAGACAGTACAAATAGTACGGCAAGGCGAGGCAACGCCGTACTGGTTTAAAGTTGATCCACTATACTTAATGGCAACAAAATCCCCTGCTTCTATTTCAATTCACATCCACAAAAAAAGGAAGAAACCGAGGTTTCTTCCTTTTGCATTTGAGGTCAAATTTTAACCGCCGAAGTCATCCAAGAGGATATTTTCATCTTCCACGCCCAAGTCTTTGAGCATTTTGATGACGGACTGGTTCATGATCGGCGGGCCGCACATATAGAATTCGCAGTCTTCGGGTGCTTCGTGGTTTTTCAGGTGGTTTTCGTAAACCACGTTGTGGATGAAGCCTGTGTAGCCGTCCCAGTTGTCTTCCGGCAGCGGATCGGACAAAGCGACGTGCCATGTAAAGTTCGGGAACTCTGCTGCAAGTTGGTCGAAGTCTTCAACATAGAACATTTCGCGTTTGGAGCGTGCGCCGTACCAGAAGGTGATTTTGCGTTTGGAGTTCAAACGTTTCAACTGGTCGAAAATGTGGGAACGCATCGGCGCCATACCTGCACCGCCACCGATGAATACCATTTCCGCATCGGTGTCTTTGGCGAAGAATTCGCCGAACGGGCCGGAGATGGTTACTTTGTCGCCGGGTTTGAGCGACCAGATGTAAGACGACATTTGTCCAGGAGGCGCATCGGGTACGCGCGGAGGCGGCGTGGCGATACGCACGTTCAGCATGATGATGCCTTTTTCTTCTGGATATGAAGCCATGGAGTAGGCGCGCAAAATCGGCTCGTCCACTTTGGAAACATATTGCCACAGATTGTATTTGTCCCAGTCTTCATGATATTCCTTAGGAATGTCGAAGTCCTTATAGGCAACAGTGTGCGGCGGGGCTTCGATTTGGATGTAGCCGCCGGCACGGAAGGGGACTTCTTCGCCTTCGGGAATGGCAAGCTTGAGTTCTTTAATGAACGTGGCTTTGTTGTCATTGGAGATGACGGTGCATTCCCATTTTTTCACGCCGAACACTTCTTCAGGGACTTCGATGTCCATGTCGGTTTTAACGTTGACCTGACAAGACAAACGGCAGCCTTCGCGTGCTTCGCGTTTGCTGATGTGGGACAACTCGGTCGGCAGAATGTCGCCGCCGCCGCTTTTCACGACAACGCGGCATTGTCCGCACGAACCACCACCACCGCAGGCGGAGGGGACGAAGATGCCTTGGCTGGCAAGTGCGCCCAACAGTTTGCCGCCGGCGGGCATAGTCAGCTCTTTTTCATCATTGACTTTGATGGTGATGTCGCCCTCGCTCACCAGCTTGGATTTGGCAAACAGAATCATCAGTGCCAAAGCCAAGACGATGACGGTAAACATCACGATACCTAAAATAATTTCCATGCCGAATCCTTTCTTATAACTGGATGCCGGAGAACGACATAAACGCCATCGCCATCAGGCCGGCGGAGATGAAGGTGATGCCCAATCCTTTGAGACCTTTGGGTGCGTCCGAATATTTCATTTTTTCGGTAATGCCCGCCAAAGCGACAATCGCCAACATCCAGCCCAAGCCTGCGCCGAAGCCGTACACGACGGATTCGCCGAAGTTGTATTCGCGCTGCGCCATAAACGAAACGGCACCAAAAATCGCGCAGTTTACGGTAATCAGCGGCAGGTAAATACCCAGTGCGTTGTAGAGGGCGGGGAAGAATTTGTCCAAGAACATTTCCAAAATCTGCACCAAAGCTGCAATCACGCCGATGAAGGTGATGAATTTCAGGAAGGTCAAATCTACGCCTTCGACAATCGCGCCGTCTTTGAGCAGCGAGTAAACGAGCTGGTTGGCAGGGACGGATAGACCGAGCACGAAGGTAACGGCAACGCCCAAGCCGAACGCGGTGGATACTTTTTTCGATACCGCCAAGAAAGTACACATGCCCAAGAAGAAGGACAGCGCCATGTTTTCAATGAAGACGGATTTCACAAAAAGGCTTAAATAATGTTCCATGTCTTATTTCTCCGCCTGTTCGGGTTTCCAAGTACGCAAACCCCAAATCAAAAAGCCGATGATGAAGAACGCGCTCGGAGCCAGCAGAAAGAGGCCGTTGGTCTGATACCAGCCGCCGTCCTGTACGGTTTGGAAAATGGTGTAACCAAAGAGTTTGCCCGAGCCGATCAATTCACGGATGCTGGCGATGATAATCAGCAACATGCCGTAACCTGCACCTTGACCGATACCGTCCACCAAGCTTTCCAACGGCGGCTCTTTCATGGCGAAGGCTTCGGCACGACCCATCACGATACAGTTGGTAATAATCAGACCAACGAATACGGAGAGCTGTTTGGACAATTCGTAGGCGTAGGCCTGCAACAATTGGTCAACCAGCGTAACCAGCGACGCGACAATCGCCATCTGCACAATAATGCGGATGCTGTTTGGAATGTAATTGCGCACCAGCGAGATGAAGAAGCTGGAAAAACCGGTTACCAAACTGACGGAAATACCCATCACAATGGCCGTCTGAAGTTTGGTGGTAACTGCCAGCGCCGAACAAATACCCAAAACCTGCAAGGCAATCGGGTTATTGTCGATAAAGGGTGAAAACATTAAATGTTTCAAGCGTTTCATATCAGCCATTATTGTGCTCCTGCTGATTTCAATTTATTCAGGTAGGGGATATAGCCGTTTTCGCCGAACCAGTAGTCGAACGAGCCTTGTACGCCTTTGGAAGTCAGCGATGCGCCGGAGAGTGCATCTACGCCGTGTTCTTTATCGGAACTCGCGCCTTTGCCGACATGCAGGGCAAGTTTGCCTTGTTCGTCAAAGAGTTTTTTGCCGACGAATTTTTGTTGCCACAACGGATTGCCGATTTCGCCGCCCAAGCCCGGAGTTTCGCCTTGGTCGTAGTAGGTGATGCCGTTGATGGTATTGCCGTCAGGTTGGATGGCGACGAAACCGTACATGACCGACCACAAACCATTGCCGTGCATAGGCAGGATGATTTGGTTGACTTTGCCGTCATCGCCTTTTACCAAATAAACTTCGGTGTATTTTGCGCGGCTTTTGATACCTGCCAAATCGTCTTCAGGTTTGATTTGGATGCTTTGCGCGGGGTCTTTGGCGGCAACGCGCGCGCTGAAGTCTTTCGGCGCGTCTTTCACATATTCGCCGGTTGCCAAATCAACCACGCGTTGTTCGATGCGGTCGGCAAAGGTTTTGCTGATGTCGGTATTCTTATCGAGCAAACCGGCAACGCTCAGGATGTAGCTTTGCTTATCCTGAACCTTTTGTTTTTCCTGCACCGGTTTCAAGCCGACAACCGCGCCCGCCACGATGACCGAGCAAATCAGGCTGACCGCCAACACCACAATCAGCGTGCCGCTGAAGCTGTCTTTATCGAATTTCTTAGCCATTGCTGCGCGCCTTTCTGCGTTTGATGTTCGCTTGTGCGACGAAATAGTCGAAAATCGGGGCAAACAGGTTGGCAAACAGAATCGCCAACATCATGCCTTCGGGGTAAGCCGGATTGACCACACGGATTAACACGCACATCACGCCGATTAGCGCTCCGTACCACCATTTGCCGACATTGGTAAAGGAAGCGGAAACGGGGTCGGTCGCCATAAACAACATACCGATGGCGAAGCCGCCGACGACCAGATGCCAGTACCAAGGCATGCTGAACATCGGGTTAGTGTCTGAACCGATGACGTTAAACAGCGAAGACATGGCAATCATACCGATCATCACGCCGGCAATAATGCGCCAAGAAGCGATGCGGGCAAACACGATAAACGCGCCGCCAATTAAAAGCGCCAAAGTGGATACTTCGCCGATGGAACCGGGCAGGTTGCCGATAAACGCATCCATCCAAGTGATGGATTTACCGGTAACGGCATTTTGCAGGCCGTCTGAACCGTGCGCCGCCCACTGAGCTAACGCAGTTGCGCCGGAATAGCCGTCAACCGCTGTCCAAACGGTGTCGCCGGTAATATTGGCAGGATAGGCGAAGAACAAGAAGGCACGGCCTGCCAGCGCAGGGTTCATAAAGTTTTTACCCGTACCGCCGAATACCTCTTTCGCAACCACCACGCCGAAGGTAATACCCAAGGCGGCCTGCCACAGCGGCAGCGTAGGCGGAACGATTAAGGCAAACAGAATCGAAGTAACGAAGAAACCTTCGTTGATTTCGTGTTTACGCACGGTGGCGAACAAAACTTCCCAGAAACCGCCGACGGCAAATACGGTCGCGTAAATCGGCAGGAAGTAAATCGCGCCGAACAGCATTTTGCCCAACGCGCCCGCTTCAGACGACATATTGATGCCCAAAGCGTTGGCAAGGGCGTAATGCCAGTCGTTGGCGATGCTTTGTTGCAGCAAATCGGGTGTTAATGCACCGAATGCTTGCGCGCCGACGTTGTACATACCGAAGAACATGGCGGGGAACAAAGCCAGCCACACCAAAATCATCATGCGTTTGGAGTCGAGCGCGTCGCGGACGTGTGCCGCTTTGCGCGTTACCGCACCGGATGTGTAGAAAATCGTCGCCGCAGCTTCATAGAGGGCATACCATTTTTCATGTTTGCCGCCCGGCAGGAAGTGCGGTTCGATTTTTTCCAGAAAATGTTTCAAGCCCATAATCAGCCTTCCTTCTCAATGGTTTCCAGCACCTTGCGCAATAGCGGGCCATATTCGTATTTACCCGGGCAGACGAAGCTGCACAAAGCGAGGTCTTCTTCGTCCAATTCCAAGCAACCCAAAGCCTGTGCGCTGTCGGTATCGCCGACGATTAAATCGCGCAAAAGCAAGGTAGGCAGGATGTCCAGCGGCATCACGCGCTCGTAAGTGCCGATGGGAACCATGGCGCGGTCGCCACCGTTGACGGCTGTCGTGAACTTGAAGAGTTTGTTTTTCAGGAAATGACCGAGGGTCGTACGCGTAATCGAGTATTTGTCCGGCTGCGGTGCAACCCAGCCGAACAGCTCTTTGCTGCGGCCTTCTTCGATAACGGAAATCTGATTGTGGTAGCGTCCCAAATAATCATGCGCGCCTTGCGCAATCGCGCCGTTCAATACCGAACCGGAAATCACGCGGTTGTCCGCGTCAACCAATTCGCCGGCAGTAATTTGCGACACCTTCGCACCCAAAATGGTACGCAAGAGGCGTGGCTTGTTGACTTGCGGACCGCCCAAAGCAACTACGCGCTCGGTATTCAGACGACCTGTTACGAACAAACGTCCGATCGCAATCACGTCTTGATAATTGATGGTCCAAACGGTTTTATTCGCGCCGACAGGCTCGATGAAATGAATGTGCGTACCGCTCAAGCCAGCGGGATGCGGGCCACCGAATTCGTGTGTTTCAATGTTGGCGGCGTTTTCAGACGGCACGTCCGCACCGGCTGCTTTACAAAAATGGATTTTTCGTTCGGTCAGGCGGCTCAACACCAGCAAACCTCGTCTGAAATCCTCGGCGGCTTCTTTGATCACAACCAAAGGGTCTGCCGCCAGCGGATTGGTGTCCATCGCATTGACGAAAATGGCGAACGGCTCGGCATCGACGGCAGGGATTTTACTGAACGGACGGGTACGCAGCGCAGTCCACAAACCGGATTGAATCAGATTTCGGCGCACTTCTTCGCCGCTTAAGTTTGCCAACGCATCGGGCGCGTAGCGTTCAAACTCGATTTCGTCATCGCCTTCAACGGCAATCACAACCGACTGAAGCACGCGCTTTTCGCCGCGGTGAATCGCGGCGATTTTGCCGGAAGCCGGCGCAGTAAACACCACGCCCGGATTTTTCTTGTCTTCAAACAGCACTTGGCCTTTTTTGACGGCATCGCCTTCCTTGACTTTCATCGAGGGGCGCATACCGGCATATTCTTCGCCAAGCAACGCGACTTCGGTAATGGCCGGACCGTCGTAAACGGCTTGCTCTGGTCTGCCCGCGATGGGCAGGTCTAGGCCTTTTTTGATTTTAATCATAGGTTTGCATTACTTGTGATGAGTTAAACAGAATAAAATGATCCAACTTTTCAGACGACGTTTGAAACTGGAAAGCGTGGGAGAGGTCGTCTGAAAGTAAAGCCTTACTTACGGAAAACAACAATCAAATGAAAACTGTAAAGTGTTTGATTTTAGCAGGAACAGCCCGCTTTATGTCAGATTTACGCAGATTTTTTCCAGCCTTCTACCCCATGTCTCGTACGAAATAAGCCTTCAATAAAAGCACAACATATTGATGCCAAAAATTAATCTCTTCAAAACAAGCGGCAGAATACAAAAAGGTCGTCTGAAAACCGAATCACAAGAATCAGGTTTTCAGACGACCTTTTGAGGACAAGCAATTATCAGAACAACTGCCAAACAAAGAAAATCAGCGTATGCAGTATAAACAGCGGAATCAATATCCCTACCGACCACATCATATAACCAAAGAAAGTCGGCATTGGAATACCGCGCTGCTCGGCAATCGCTTTAACCATAAAGTTCGGCGCATTACCGATATAAGTGAGTGCGCCCATAAACACCGAACCCATGGATATAGCCAGCAGCGAATGGAACAAATGCCCCGTCATCAGAGCCTGAGCATCGCCGCCCGCCATATTGAAGAACACCAAATAAGTCGGCGCATTATCCAAAAAGGCGGACAACAAACCGCTCATCCAGAAATACATCGTATTAATCGGATTGCCTGCGGCGTCATGCACCAACGACACCACCGCACCCAGTGCACCTGCCTCGCCTGCCTTCAAAATCGCCAAAACAGGGGAAATCGTAATGAAAATACCCAAAAACAGTTTGCCCACTTCGGCAATCGGGTCGAAATTGAATTCATTGCCCGCCCTAACCTGCTTGGGCGTAATCAGCAGCGAAACAATGGTCAACACCAGCAAAATCACATCGCGGACCAAGTTTTGCAAAGCATAGTGGCTGCCAAAAATTTCAAATCCCGGATGATTGGGCTTCCACAAGCCGGACAGCAAAACCGCACCGACCACGCCCGCCAGCAGCAGGAAGTTCCATTTACCGGAAATCCGCAAATCTTCCTCGACTTCCTCTTCCTGCTGAATCTGTTCCACACTAGTTTCACGCGCGTGATAGCGGCTGTCGATAATATAAAACACCAGCAACAGCACCACCGTACTGATCAATACGGGCATCAACATGTGTTTCACCGTCCACATGAAATCCACGCCCTTCAAGAAGCCCAAAAACAGCGGAGGATCACCCAACGGCGTCAGTCCACCGCCGATATTTGCCACTAAAAAAATAAAGAATACAACGATATGTACTTTTTTCTTGCGGTAATGATTTGCTTTCAGCAGCGGACGAATCATCAGCATCGCCGCACCGGTCGTTCCCATAAAGGAAGCCATCACCGTACCCGCCGCCAACAACCCAGTATTCAGCGCGGGCGTACCGTGCAGCTTACCCCAAACCAAAATCCCGCCCGAAATCGTGTACAAAGCCAAAAGCAGCAGGATAAAGGGGATATATTCCTCAACCAACGCATGGGCAACCGTATGCACACCCGCCCCGAAACCGAACACAACGGCGAACGGAACCAAAAACAGCAGCGTCCAAAACGCCGTAATCTTGCCGAAATGGTGGTGCCAAGTATGTGCGAAAAAGAGCGGCCCCAACGCAATAGACAAAAGAATCAACGCAAACGGCGCACCCCAAAACAGACTGAGCGACGCGCCGTCAAAATCAGCAGCGTGCGACAAAGTAGGGAATAAGATGAGGGATAAAATTGGTAAGCGGCGCATTGTTTTTCCTTGTTTTTCTTACAGACAAAAGCCCGAACAAACACGCCCGAACAATGCCGAGAAGTCAAACAGAAAACGCCTGCGACCCATCCTGACATTGAACGGAGAAATGTTGCCATACGTAAACCTTGTTTGATTGTAAGTGAAAACCCCTCCCCAAACCAGTCAAAATAACCGACCGCCCAACCCTGTTTCCCAATCTTCAAGCACCTGTTACACCCTACTCAGCCAACCATATTTTCAAAATCCTTTTGAAAATAGAATGCTAGGTCATCAATAATGTAAACTATCGAAATATAACTTTAGATTTATTCTTTCAAAAATTTACAATCAGACCATCAAGCAAACCAATCTGCTGCTGCTTAAATCAGGGTTCAAATCAAGGCAGCCAATCACAGACAACCCAAGTTTGCTGCACTGTAGTGACCAAAATTAAGACGATTCACAATATATTTCATCAATATAAAATCGACCGACAATAACACACACATTATCTTTTTCAGACGACCTTGTAAGCGGAATAATTTATGATACAATACGCCCCTACTCTTGAACGGGTCTGTAGCTCAGGGGTTAGAGCAGGGGACTCATAATCCCTTGGTCGTGGGTTCGAACCCCACCGGACCCACCAAACAAATCAATGCCTTGCGTAAGCAAGGTATTTTTTCATGTCGCAACTGTGTCCAAGTTGTGTCTTTGTAAATAGCCCGATTCCGTCCAATACCGCGGCATGGACCTGCAGATGTTCCGCCGACAAATTCACTAAATCCGTTCCCTGTCTGATCTACTTACATCAGAGTAAACCCATGCAGTTCCCCACCCAATCCACTTGCTGCCATTCCAAATCCCAAGCAACCGACAAAGAATCGTGTGGCATTTATAGTGGATTAAATTTAAACCAGTA
>NZ_KV794940.1:377-39880 GCF_001808875.1 Neisseria sp. HMSC064E01 | reverse complement strand
GCCTTGTCCTGATTTTTGTTAATCCACTATAGTGCCAATCTAGTGCCACCTAATTAAAACGTCGTCTGAAAATCGACAATTCGTTTTCAGACGACGTTTTATGAGAAATGTAGCGAATCCCTTTCACCTTCCCCCAAAATCAATCTCCTCCCTCACCCCTTCCCTCTTCTCCCGCCAAACCGTGCAGCAACAATCCCAATACGTCTTGCGGCAGTTTTTGCGGCGCAGCGGCATAAAGCTCGGACAATTGCGGGTGGCGCATCAATATATCCGCCTGTCGGATGAACAGGTCGATGAGTTCCACCGGCAAATCGGGCTGGATCAGGCGGCGTTGTTGCAGGGTGTGGAAGAAACCGCACATAAAGGCGTATTTTTCTTCGTTCAATTCGTGGAAAAACCGCTCCAGCTCCAAATCGGTATTTTCTTCGATGTCGCGCAGGAAGGCGGCGGAATAGAGTTCTTCAAACGATTGTTTTTGTAGGACGAACACGGCTTCAGCGGCTTCGCGCAGGCTGCATTGCCGTGCAAGCAGATTTTCAAATTCGGCACGGACGCGGTTTTTCTGCTCGGTAACGATTTCCTGCAAGAGCGCGTTTTTGCCGCTGTAATGTTTGTAAAAGGTAACGCGGCTGACAGCAGCCTCGGCGCAGATTCCGCCTACGGATACGGCGGAAAAGCCGTGTTCGCGGAACAGACGGCGGGCGGTGTTGGCGATGGTTTGTTGTTTGCTGGCGGTCATGACGGTAGAAAGGTTTTGATTTTGTTCATAAAGGGTTTTCATTAAAGTTATCCGCAAGTCGGATACTCATCATATTTCCCCACGGCGGCAATGGCAATATGGCGGCGTTTCAGACGGCCTCTTTCCTTATCCCTCCGCTCCGCCCTGCGGACAGAGGGGCTGTCGGATGCTTAGCAGGCCAAATTCATAAAGGTCACGGAATCGCCCTCCCCAACCTTCTCCCGCCGAACGGGAGAGGGAATTATAGTGGATTAACTTTAAACCAGGACGGCGTTGCCTCGCCTTGCCGTACTAGCTGGATTTTGGGGAATTTTGCAAAGGTCTCTATCTGTACTATCTGCGGCTTCGTCGGCTTGTCCTGATTTAAATTTAATCCACTATATTTTTTAAGATGGTTCACTATAAAAAAGGGGATGTAAAGTGAATGATAAACACTTGCATTCCTGTTTTTTGTTTCTTATACTTTACATTAATAGTTTGTTTTATGTAAATCTGTAAACAACAAATATTTGCATACTGCCGGAGCGGTTGGATTGCCTGATGTTCAATCCGCCCCGACGTATGCCGTCTGAAAGGATAAGGAAATGCAGAAACCCGCCCTCCGCCGCCTGCCGCTGCTGCTTGCCGCCACTTTCGCCTCCGAATGGATTTATGCCGCCGATGCGGCGCAAAATGCAGAACAGGTGCAGTTGGAAGAAGTCGTCGTAACCGGCGAACGCACCAACCGCAGCGGCTTTGAAACCGCCACATCCAACCGCGTTTTCTCCACGCCGAACATTGACCGCAGCGGCCACAACCTTTCCGCGACCGACCTGCTCAAACAAACCGTGAATACGGTGGACTTGGGCAGCGGCAACGATTTGCCGACCGTGCGCGGCGTGGACGGCTCCGGCCCCGCCGTCGGTGCGGTGGCGTTTTTCGCGGGCACGCGGCCGCGCCTGAACCTGTCCATAGACGGCCGCTCCGCCACTTACAACGAATTCGCCTTTGGTACGCAGTCGTTGTGGGACATGCAGCAGGTGGAAGTCTTGCGCGGGCCGCAAAGCCATGTGCGCGGGCAGAACGCGGTGGCGGGCGCGGTGGTGATGCGTTCTAAAGACCCGACCGACGAATGGGAAGGCGCGCTGCGCTTGGGTTTGGGCAACCAAAAAACGCGCAACATCGCCGGCGTAGTGTCCGGCCCGATTGTGAAAAACAACCTTGCCTTCAGATTGAGCGCGGAGCGGCAGCAACGCGAAAGCTATGAGCCGTTCGTGTCCTACGAGCCGACCGGCAACCCGCGCCGCGTGGAAAACACCAACGTGCGCTTCAAACTCCTGCTCACGCCCGAAAACCATCCCAATTTTTACAGCCGCCTGACGCTGAACCACATCCGTTCGCGCGCGCCGCAAAACGAAATCATGGGCAACACCACCAGCCGCCGTTTTTTAAAAGAAAAGCCCGTGTTCGTAACCGGCTCGACATCGGGCATCTGGGACGTATCGTGGCAGCTTAACGACTATCTGAAACTGGAAAACAAACTGGTTTACGGCCGCTACCACAACGAGCGGCTGCACCTGCCGATGACCGTCAGCCCGCAAGGCGTTCCCGCCGAACTCAAAGGCCACGAACTGCAATGGGAACCGGTATTGCATTTTTCCAACAAAGGCCGTCTGAAAGGCCTTGCCGGACTGCACTACTTCCGCAGCAAACAAGACGAATGGGTGGATATCCGCAGCGTCGGCGGCCGCAACACCTTTGACGACCGCAACAGCGTGCGCGCCCTATTTGCCGAAACCACATACAGCCCCAGCGAAAAATGGGACATCACGGCCGCCGCACGCCTTGAAAAAGAAACGCACAAACGAAGCGGCGGCAGTGGCGCACTGCACCTTGATTTAGACAAAGGCCAGACCGTCTTCCTGCCCAAAATCGACATCGCCTTCAAACCCACCGACCAATGGGTCAGCGGCATCAAAGCCGCGCGCGGCTACAACCCCGGCGGCGCGGGCATCACCTTCGGCCGCCCTGTCGTAACCTACACTTATGAACCCGAATATGTGAACAACTACGAGTGGTACACCCGCTGGCGCAGCGCAGACCGCCGCCTGCAACTCTCCGGCAACCTGTTCCTGAACCACTACCGCGACATGCAGCTCCCCTTCTATCTCGGCACCAACTCCGTCGTCATCCGCAACGCCAAAAAAGTCCATACCTACGGCGCGGAACTCGCCGCCGACTGGCAGGCGACTGACAGCCTGAAACTCACCACCGGACTGGGGCTGCTTAACACCAAAATCAAAAGCTATCCCGACAGCGGCATCGAAGGCAACAAACTCGGCCGCGCACCCAAATACACCGCCAACATCGGTGTGAAATACCTGAACGACAAAGGCTGGGAAGCAGGCGGCGACATTCGCTTCTACGGCGGCTACTACTCCGCTGCCGACAATGCCGAATCAGGCAAAATCGGCGCATACAACCAAGTCAACCTCTACACCGCCTACAACTTCAAACAAGGCCGCATCTCGCTCTACGCCGACAACGTGTTCAACCGCCGCCACCCTATCTTCATTTCCAGCGCCGACCGCCAAGACGCACTCTACCAACGCCCCAGAAGCGTAGGCGTGAGCGCGGAATGGAAGTTTTAGGCGGAGCTGAAATGATGGAGGTCGTCTGAAACGGCCGTAACAACCGATTATCGTCATTCCCGCGCAGGCGGGAATCCAGACTCATCCGTACAGAAACTTATCAGATAAAGAAGTACCTTCGAGTCTCCATTCTGGATTCCCGCCTACGCGGAGGTAGCAAAGCGGACGTGCGTAACTAATGACGGCACAAGAAGTCTAATCATCAATGTCCAACCTACCCTGCTCCCCAAAAACACCCAAAGGAACCCCATGCACTACTTCACCCCCGCCAAAACCCTGCCTGAAGGCACCGTCTACCTGACCGACCTGACCCACGTCGCCGACTTCGCCGACTGGCTGGCCGAATTCGAAACCCTGTTAAATCAAAACACCCGCTTCGCCACCGTCTGCACCCCGATGCGGCGGCAGGTGAGCGACGGACAGCGCATTGCCGACCGCAAAACCTACATCGAATGGATAAAGGCACACCGGCCGCAACTTGCCGAACGCTGCGCCGCCATGCTCCTCATCGAACCCGATGCGGCGCAACTGGCGTTCTTCCGCGAACAATCGTCCAAACTCGCTCCCGCGCTGGGCGTGAACTACATCGTCGAAGCCGACGAGCAAACCGCCCTGCAAAAGGCGGAAGAAGCGTTGAAGGTCGTCTGAAAACAGAATCCGTACTCCGGCAGCGGCTTTATAGTGGATTAACTTTAAATCAGGACAAGGCGACGAAGCCGCAGATAGTACATCAGGACAAGGCGATGAAGCCGCAGATAGTACAGATAGTACGGAACCGATTCACTTGGTGCTTTAAGCACCTTAGAGAATCGTTCTCTTTGAGCTAAGGCGAGGCAACGCCGTACTGGTTTAAAGTTAATCCACTATATCATTCAGCCTTGCCTGCCCGATACGGATTTGAGCAAACCGACATTCTTTTGATAGCATGGGAAAACTCGGCAACTGACTTTCAGGAGTACAAAAATGTCATTTACCACAATCATTTATGCCCATCCCTACGATCAAAGCTTCAATTACGGCATTTTGCGGCGCGTGCAGCAACTATTGGACGAAAAAGGCGAAAAATACCGGCTGATCGACTTATACGCAGACGGTTTCAATCCCGCCTACACCAAAGAAGAGCTTGCCCTGTTCAACCAAGGCAAAGCCCTTGACCCGCTGGTTTTGCATTATCAGGAACTCTTGAAAACCACCAACCGCCTGATTTTTATCTTTCCGATCTGGTGGGCGGATATGCCCGCCATCGTCAAAGGGTTTGAAGACAAAGTTTTCCTGAAAACATTCGCCTACGTCCCGACTGCCACAGGCTTGAAAGGCAACCTATCCCACATCAAAGAAGCACTGGTCATCAGCACGTCCACCGCCCCCACATGGTATCTGAAATGGTTTGGCGGCAACGGCATCGGCAAAGCGATGGTGGGACACACGCTCAAAGGCATCGGTATCGCCAAACGCCGTTGGCTCAACTTCGGCAATATGGACAAATCCACCGACGAACAGCGGCAGGCGTTTTTGGCAGATTTGAGCCGAAGCGTGTAATCTTCAGGCGGTCTCTTACTTCACCGCCGAATTTCCGCCGTCCGCAAACAACGCCGTACCCGTTACAAAACTGCCCATCGGGCTGACGAGGAACAAAATCGCGGCGGCAATTTCTTCGGGTCAGGCGATGCGTTTGACCGCATGCAACCCTTCCGCCCATGCCCGCTGCTGCGGGTCGGTAGTCATCATTTCCGTATCCGTACCGCCGGGAAGCAGGGCATTGGCGCGGATACCTTGGGCGGCATAATCGGCGGTGATGCCTTTTGCCAGAGCAGCAAGTGCGGCTTTGGCACAGCCGTAGGCGGTTTTGTTCGGCAGGGCACAACTGGTGCCGACAAAGCTGGACGTGAACACAATCGATCCACCGCCGCGTGCGAGCATAGCGGGAATTTGGCTGCGCGCGCCCAGAAAGGCAGCAGTCAGGTTTCCGTCCAGCGTTACCCGCCACTCTTCGGGCGAAAGTTCCGCCAAGGGTTTGTACGCTCCGATGATGCCCGCGTTGTTCACGGCGATATCCAAGCTGCCGAACTCTCGCTCTGCCGCATGGACGACGGCTTCGTGCGTTTCAGGCAGCACTGCGTCACCTGCCACGGCAACAGCCCGTCCGCCGCGTGCGCGTATCAGTGCGGCGGTTTCTTCCAGTTTGTCGGCACGGCGGGCACATAAGACAACGTTTGCGCCGTGCTCCGCCAACAGCAGTGCAACCGCGCGACCGATACCCGACGACGCGCCGATAACGGCGGCGGTTTTATTGTTCAAATTCAATAAGCTTGACATAACGTTCCTTACATATGCGGTTAAAGACGATGCAAGTTTAAGGAAGCCGCGATATAAAGACGACCCGATTATTGATGAATTTCAGACAGACAAACAATCTTTCCATCAACAATCGGGTCGTTTCTTGTCGGCTTTCAGGCTATCCTATCCCATACAACGACAGGATAATTTATGAACTTAAATCAAACCCGCCAATTCCTCCGCATTGCCCGCGCCATCGAATACCTTTACGACCATGCCGCCGAGCAGCCCGATTTGGCGCAGGTGGCGGCGGCAGTGCACATCAGTCCCGAACATTTGCAGCGCGAATTTTCCGCATGGGCGGGCATCAGTCCGAAAAAAATGCTGCAACACATCAGTATCAGCCGTGCCAAAGAAGCCCTGAAAAACAGCGAAAGCGTGGCAGAAGCGGCGCATTGCGGCGGACTGAGCGGCACGGGGCGGCTGCACGACTTATTTGTCGGCATCGAAAAAATGACTCCGGGTGAATACAAAAACGGCGGAGCAGGCCTGCAAATCAATTACAGCCTGATTCCCGGCCCCTTCGGCGACCTGTTGGCAGCAGCAACAGACAAAGGCATCTGCTTCATGCGTTTTTCAGACGACCCTTCCGCCGCCCTGAACGAATTGCGCGCCGAATATCCTAACGCCCGCCTCATCGGGCAGGAAACCGCATTCCACCGCCAAGCCGCCGACATCTTCCGCACCCGGTGCGGCCGCATTACCCTGCACATCAAAGGCACACCCTTCCAGCTCAAAGTCTGGCAGGCGCTGCTCGATATTCCCGCAGGCAGCCTGCAAAGCTACGGCACAGTGGCGCAGGCCGTCGGTTCGCCCAACGCCGCGCGCGCCGTAGGGACGGCCGTCGGACAGAATCCCGTTGCATTACTCATTCCCTGCCACCGCGTCATCCGCGAAAGCGGCATCATTGGCGGTTACCGCTGGCAACGCGGGCGCAAAATGGCGATATTGGCGCACGAATTGGGAGACGCTGATGACGCTTGACCTCTTCCCAGAAACCGCCAACCCGCACGCCAACCTCCTGCCCTACGACGGCATCGTCAGCAATTTCGGACGGATTTTCACCATCGCCGAAGCCGACCGTTATTTTGAAATTTTGCAGCGTGATATTCCCTGGCGGCACGACGAAGCCGTGATATTCGGCAAGCACATCATCACTGCCCGCGAAGTTGCGTGGTACGGCGACACGTCCTACAACTACGGTTATTCCGGCGCAAACCGCATCGCCCTGCCGTGGGATGGCGTCTTGCCCGAACTCAAAAACCGCGTGGAAGCCGCCATCACCGACATCTGCCCCACCCGCTTCAACTCCTGCCTGCTCAACCGCTACAACAACGGCAACGAAGGCATGGCGTGGCACAGCGATGAAGGACAAGGTCTAGCCAAAGACAGTGCCATCGCCTCCCTCAGCCTCGGCGCAACGCGCAAATTTGCCTTCAAACACAAGGAAAGCAAGGAAAAACGCGAAATGTGGCTGGAACACGGACAGCTCATTTTGATGCATGGCGAAACGCAGAAACACTGGCTGCACACCATCCTGAAAAGCACCCGCATCCAAGAGCCGCGGATTAATCTGACGTTTCGGGTGATGAAAGGATAAAAAGGGGCTGCTTTTTTCCATTTCAGACAGCCCCCGAAAGTCGTCTGAAAAACTGCTTGAAAATGTAAAACAGAAAAGCCGTAGGTCGTCTGAAACGTTTTTCAGACGACCTACCGCACCCACATCATTCCCGTACACTCGCAATAGGGAGCCATCCATGTCCCAACAAACCCCGACATCCCCCGCCCCGCGCGACTGGCTGCTGCTTATCGGCGGCAGCACCTACAAATTCACGCTGACCGGTTTTTATCTGGTCGCGCTGGTCGCTATTTTGAAAAACCACGGTTACAGCCTGAACCAACTGAGCTGGATACATTTAATCGGCGGTATCGAAGCGGCGAAGGTGTTGTTTGCCGCGCTGATGGAGCGGCGGCCGGCGGGGCGGTTCGGTCGGTTTCGCGGCTGGCTGCTGGCGGCGACGCTGGGGCTTTCGGCAGTGTTCGGGCTGATGGCCTGCACCGACATCACGCAGAACTTCGCGCTGCTTCTGGCCTGCTGCGTTTTGCTCTCGGCAATGTCGGCGGTGTACGGCTGCGCGATGCTGGGTTTGTCGTGCATCGTTCTGCCGCACCGCGAACGCGGTTTCGGAGGCGTGATTCAGACGATGGCGGCGCGCGGCGGCAAGATGATCGGCGGCGCGCTGGTGTTGTGGCTGTATCAGGAATACGGGCAGACGGCGGCGGCGGGCTTTATGCTGGCGTTTACCCTGCTGATGCTGCTGCAACTCTTGTGCTACCGCGAGCCGGAAAGCCAGACGGCGCAAGGCGGTTTGACGGCGTTGGCGGCGCGGCTGGTCTCCTTTTGGCGGCAGTCTGAAACGGGCTGGCGGTGGCTGTTTTTGCTGTTTGCCGTTGCCGCTCCGTATGCATTTGCGGCAGCGACTTTTGTGCCCAAGCTGGCGGATTTGGGCTTCACCCCGAAGCAGACGGGCGGGATTCTGGCGGTGGGCATTCCTGTTGCCTGCCTGATTGTGACGCCGCTGTCGGGCTGGTTTTCGCGCAATTATCCGCGCCGCAAACTCGTGTTCCTGCTCTACGCGCTGCAACTGCCGCTTTTAGCGTCCATGACCGCCATCGACGCGCTCGCCCACGTCCACCCTTGGCTGCCGCCCGCGCAAATCATCGCCCTGAGCCTGAGCTACACGCTGCTGCTGCCGGTGATACTGGCGTTGGTGATGGACAAATCCGACCGCGCCACCGCCGCACTCGACAGCAGCCTGCAATTTTCCGTGGTTCTGCTCGGCAGTTACGCGGCCGGTTTCGCCGCCCTGCGGCTGGCAAAGGCAGTCGGCTATGCCGATGCGTATTGGGCGGCGGTGGGCCTTGCCGTATTGGCGGGCGGGCTGCTGTATGCGTGCCGAGGCTTGTTTGATTCAGACGAGCCGTCATGAAAACCCCGCACCTTCGTATTTGAGGTGCAACGGTTTCCCGAATAAAAACAGGACACATCATCTACAACCCTTCTGAGCGATCCCCACTTTCAGACGACGTTTCCTTTTAAATCGAAATAGAACTTTTCAGCGGTTGCATTGCCTATTATGTTTTACCGTTCAAAATGGCAGACCATTTCAAAAGGAACATATTAATGTCAGAAACTGTTACCTACGACCCTTCCCGCTACGGTGCCAAAGCCGCATACACGACTTATGAAGCCGACCAGGGTACACTCTCAGCAGGTGCAACAGTCAAAAAAGCCGCTTCCATACACTCCACTGCCCACGAAGCCAGCAAACAGTCTTACGTTGACCTGCCGGCCAATGCCGCCGTTTCGTTTACAGCAAAAGCGGATGCGGATGCCGCCACCCTCCGCTATACCGTTCCCGACGGGGCAACCGGCAAAGTTGAAATCCAAGTAAACGGTAAACCCGTAGCCAACCTTGATTTATCATCAAAACTCAACTGGCAGTATTTGGAAAATTATGAACACCACAAAGGCGAAGACATCAAAATCCACGATACGCCTGCTGCCGACCGTGTCGCCCGCTTTCAGTTCGACGAAGTGGGGACGCTGTTGAAAAATACATCCATCCAAAGCGGCGACACCGTTACCATCGTCAACAAATCAGGCAACACCCCGGTCGGTATCGACTTCGTTGAATTGGAAAAAGCCCCTGCCGCAATCAAACAGCCCGCAAACAGCGTCAGCATTACCGATTTCGGCGCAAAAGCAAACGACGGAATCGATGATTCGAAAGCCTTGACGGCGGCAATCGAATCGGCAAAAACCTCCGGAAAATCCGTTTACATTCCCGAGGGGCAGTTTGATTTCGACCACCAGCTCCACATCTATGCCCCTAAAGGAATCAGCATCGGCGGTGCCGGCAGGTGGCATACCAAACTGCATTTCACGAGCGCGGAACCGCCCGTTTTTGAAAACGGCACAGTGAAAAAAGGCGGCGGTATCGTGTTTGAACACGGCAGCAACAATATTGATTTCGGCAATCTGTCGATGGATTCAAATTTGGCATCCCGTTACCACCAACAAGCCAACTACAAGGGCATTTCCGGCACCTTGGGCAAAGGCTCGTCCATCCACGACATCGCCATTGAGCATTTTGAAGTAGGCATCTGGACCGGCGATTACGCCAAAGTGGACAATGAACACCCACTGCACTACACAGACGGACTGACCGTCTCCAACGCCCTCATTCGGAACAATCTCGCAGACGGCATTAATTTTGCGCAGGGAACCAGTAATTCGACCGTCATCAATTCCAATATACGAGGCAACGGCGACGACGGTCTGGCGACATGGTCAAGCATTGCAGACCAAACAGAATCCAAAGTAGCCGAAAACAACCGTTTCCTGAACAATACCGTCGAACTCGGCTGGCGCGCGGCAGGTATCGGCATCTTCGGCGGCGCCGGACATGAAGTAGCCGGCAACCTGATTCGCGACAACACCGCATGGTCGGGCATACGCCTCAACACCGTTTTCCAAGGACACAATTTTGACCTGAACAAAAAAGGTATTTCGGTTCGGGACAATCTGTTAATCAGCAATGGTACCCGAACCGACACATACGGACGCGAAAAAGGCTCTATCGACTTCGAAGAAGAGCATGGCGCAATCAAAAACGTCAAAGTCGAAAACAACATCATTGCCAACAACCTGTCCGACACAACCATTACTCAGACATTGCCGATTTCAAACGGCAAAGGCATCGCCCTATCCGGCAACAACATCATCGGAAATGCGGCGGTTTCTGCCCCGTCCGCCGTTGATCATCCGGAAAAAGTTACCTCCGTTACCCGTCAGGAACTCAGCAATATTCCCGATCAAAATTATTATTACGCCAACGAAACCGCCGGCTTCAAATCCGTCAGCGTGACCTATATTACAGGCACAGCAGGCAGCGACAGCATCAAAGGCACTGACGGCATAGACCATATTGACGGCAAAAGCGGCGACGACAGCATTTATGCCGGCGGCAGCAACGATACCGTATTCGTCAGCGCTGGAACCAACTTCATCAGTGGCGGCGACGGCAACGATATCGTCCGAGGCGGCGACGGCAGAGATACCGTCAATGGAGATTCGGGAAACGATGTGATTTTCGGCAACGGCGGAGACGACCATCTCAATGGCGGGGCGGGCAATGATACGTTGTTCGGCGGCGAAAACAACGATGTCTTCTATGGTGAGTCAGGCAAAGACGTATTGTATGGCGGCTCAGGCGATGACTTACTGTTTGGCGGTTTAGACGACGATCTCCTGTATGGCGGCGCAGGGAATGATACCTATGTCTTCTGCTTCGGAGAGGGACACGACACCATTTCCGACAATCACGGCAACAACGCCCTTCAATTCGGACAAAGCATCGCCGTCAAGGATTTGCATATCCATGCAAGCACCGACGCAAACGGTGCAATCGATTGGGAAATCACCATTGCCAATTCAGACGGCAAAATCACCATCGACAACCAATATCTCAAAGGCAGCAACGCCACTTCTGTCGGAGAATTCCGATTTGACGAAGGGACATTTACCGTAGAAACCCTGCTGGACAAACTGTCGGCAAGCGGTCAAACCAGCGGGTTTGAAACAGTCAACAGCGGAGTCGGGAGCTTTAGCTACACTGCCGATACGGCAAACGTACAGCACTACGATGCCGTAACGCAGCCGGCAATTTTATAGCGGTCTGTGAAAATTCAGGGGCAGCGTGGTTTGATCCTGCCTTCCACGCCAACCCCGCAGGATATTAGACTGCTGTAACGGTATGCCAAAGTCAGGCTGAAATGTTCACGCTGTCCGTATAAACAAGAGGTCGTCTGAACCGGTTTTCAGACGACCTCTCTCAATTTTTGGCACAAAATATCTTTTTTTACACATTTTAATTTAAATCATTTCCCAAATCATAGCCATTTAAAAAATTCACGCCAAAAGCTTATCGTTCTACGCACCATCTATGCGTTATTTTCTGTCGCGTCCGCCATCCAGTATTATCCCCGACTACGCTTTGTTACAATTCAGCCAATTTTATTTCTCGACATATTCCGCTATGAGTCATTCATCCTCTTGGTCTTCCAAAATCGGTTTCGTCCTTGCCGCGGCAGGCTCTGCTATCGGTTTGGGCGCGATTTGGAAATTCCCTTATACCGCCGGTACAAACGGCGGGGCAGTCTTTGTTCTTTTGTTTGTCATCTTCACGATTATCGTGGCGTTGCCGGTTCAGCTTGCCGAGTTTTATATCGGGCGTACGGGCGGTAAAAACGCCATCGATTCGTTCAAAACCTTGCGCCCTGGTTCGCTTTGGCCTTGGATTGGTCGGATTGGTGTGGCTGCGTGTTTCATTTTGTTATCGTTTTACAGCGTAGTCGGCGGTTGGGTTTTGAATTATGTTGTACACAGTTTCACCGGCGAAATTGCTCAAAACGTTGATTTTGAAGTTCTATTCCAAAACACCATTTCCAATTCGACAGGTTCGGTTTTTTATCAGGGACTGTTCATGCTGATTACCATTTGGGTAGTCAAAGGCGGAGTTTCTGACGGCATTGAAAAAGCAAACCGCTATCTGATGCCCGCTTTGTTTATCCTGTTTATTATTTTGGCAATCCGCTCACTGACCTTGCCCGGTGCGATGAAAGGCGTAAGTTTTTTATTGAAGCCGGATTGGTCATACATCAAATCGGAAACGATGCTGACCGCGCTGGGTCAGGCTTTCTTTGCGTTGAGTATCGGCGTATCGGCAATGATTACCTACGCCTCGTATTTGGGTAAAGATCAGGATATGTTCCGCTCGGGCAATATCATTATGTGGATGAACCTGTTGGTATCGCTGTTGGCAGGCTTGGTCATCTTTCCGGCGGTCTTTGCATTGGGTGCCACACCCAGCCAAGGTCCTGGCCTGATTTTCGTGGTCTTGCCTGCCGTATTTATGAAAATTCCGTATGGCAACTATCTCTTTGCCGTATTCATGCTATTGGTCGTCTTTGCCACGCTGACTTCAGCATTTTCCATGTTGGAAACCGTCATTGCGGCAACCATCCGCCAAGACGAACGCAAACGCAGCCGGCACACTTGGGCCATCGGCATTGCCATCTTTATTGTCGGCATCCCTTCTGCCCTATCCTTCGGCGTATGGAGCCATGTGCTTATTTTCAATAAATCTATTTTTGATTTATGGGACTACATTATTACTGCCATTATTATGCCGCTATGCGCATTAAGCATCTCCATCTTTACCGGCTGGATTCAAGACAGGCAGTCTGTTTTGACCAATGCGGGCATGGGCAGTACCGTACCGAGAACGGTTTTATATTTATGGCTGGGCGCGTTGCGCTACATCGCTCCGATTGCCATTATTGTAGTCTTCATCAATTCTCTTAAAATCATCTGATTTGCCACTATTTTCGACAAACAAAAAAGGACGGAATACAAACCGTCTTTTTTATGTTTCTTTATTTTATTCCTCATCATCAAACAAAAAACCGCTTTGCACCTCTCCACCAATTTCAGGCGCTGCCATGGCATCAAGCTGGCGGTTGCGGATTTTGGTTTTCCTCATACCGAGAAGACGCATGACCTGATGCTTTTGATCATCGGTCATTTTTTGCCAATACAGCCTCTCTTCACGGCTGCGCAGACAGCCTTTGCAATAGCCTTTGGCATTGGCTTCACAGACGCCGATACAAGGGCTGGGGATGGGGAAAAAATCAGGTTGTTCCATATTTTAAAAGCGTTTGAGACAAAAGACCGGACAAACCAAAATTGCAGAGTGCATTCGCATTTGTCTAAACACGATCAGTGTATCCGGCAGTGTTCCTACCAATTTCCAAGTGAGTTGGTCATTTCAATAAGTTTATATCTGCCACCCTAGGCATAAAAACCCCAAGAGAAACCATAAATATATCGCAGAAGAAATCAGTATCTTCCCTATCCTCAGATTTTTCCAATACAACCCAAGTGAAAGCACCGCAAAAATCAAAGGAAGTCCAATATAAATATAATATTTCAGCCGACCTAATTCACTGAATACGTTTATAGCAGAGTAGAGACCGATAAATCCACCTACCCAAAAAATAATTATTGTCGGACCTAAGAGACCGGCCGTTATTAAATGAGGGAAGAGTAAGATTTTTATCCATTCTTTATGTTTAATGTTCATTTAATATCCTGATACTGCGATGGTATCGTGTCGCTTCAAATAGGGGGGGGGGAGCCATGTTTTATAGTGGATTTAAATTGCAATGATACGGCGTTGCCAACGCCCTTATGTACTACCCGTACACGGCGGGCGTTGCCGCCTTGTCTCATTTTTATTTTAATCCACTATACTAAATAACTAAAATTCCTCTATATTTTGATTTTCAGACGACCTATGCCCTACCCCAACTGTCTGGATTTTATGACTCAAGCAGTTTACGCAAAGACTGATTGTTGTATTTGATATCTGCAATCATTCGGTCGTATTGGTGCATTCTACGGAGCGAGCGAGTAATCAGATAGACCGAGAAAAAAATCAAACTGATGTTCATCAGGCTGACCAGCGCGAGCAAGGGCCAAACATCGACAGCCTCGTACCATTTTGAGGTCGCAATCAATGCACTGAAAATAGACAAAGGCAGCGCGAACACGGCAATACCCGTACGCATGACAGCAAGTGCCGTGCGCTTTTCAGCAAGGAGAAGCTGCACTTGATTGATGCTGAGGATATCGTTTTGCTGTTCGGTAATCATAGGGAGCGTATCTAGAGCAAATTAACTTGAATCATGACAACGCGGCAAATATGGTTTTATGTTACCCGAAAGTCTTGAAAATAAAAAAAAAGGTCGTCTGAAAATTTTCAGACGACCTTTGCTATTCCTAATTTACACCGTTTGCGAGTATTGGGCTTTGGTTTCCCTGTGGCGCAGATGGTAGTCGAATACCATAGCAATGTTGCGTATCAGGAAGCGGCCTTTTGGGGTAACGGTCAGTCCGTGCGGTTTCAGGCGGACAAGCCCGAGGGAGGCGAGTTGTTCCAAGTCGGCAATTTCGTCCTTGAAATAACGGTCGAACGGGATACCGAACACGCTTTCGTAGATTTGGTAATCCAAGGCGAAGCGGCACATCAAATCTTGGATGATATTGCGGCGCAAGAGGTCGTCCTGATTGAGTTGGTAGCCGCGCATGATGGGCAGGTGTCCTGCATCGAGTGCGGCATAGTAGGCGTCGATGTCGCGTTCGTTTTGGGAATAAGTGCTGCCGATTTTACCGATGGAAGATACGCCAATGGCGACCAAATCGCAGTCCGCGTAGGTCGAGTAGCCTTGAAAGTTGCGCTGGAGGAAGCCTTCTTTGAGGGCGATGGAGAGTTCATCATCAGGTTTGGCAAAGTGGTCCATACCGATGAAGACGTAGCCGCGTTCGGTCAGGGTTTGGACGCAATATTGGAGCATATCGAGTTTTTCTTCGCTGCCGGGAACGGCTTCGGTATCGATACGGCGTTGCGGCTTGAAGATATGCGGCAGGTGGGCGTAGTGATAAAGGGCAAGGCGGTCGGGATCGAGCGACAATACCGTATCAATGGTGGTTTTGATGCTTTCGGCGGTTTGGTGCGGCAGACCGTAAATCAAATCGACGCTGACGGATTTGAACCCCGCTTCGCGGGCGGCATCGATGACTTCTTTGGTTTCGTCGTAGCTTTGAATGCGGTTGACCGCTTCCTGCACTTTGGGATCAAAGTCCTGAATGCCGACGCTCATGCGGTTGAAGCCGAGCTTGCCGAGCATGAGAACAGTTTCGCGACTGACTTTGCGCGGGTCGATTTCGATGGAGTATTCACCGCCGGGTATCAGTTGGAAATGTTTGCGTATCATGCGGAATACGCGTTCGATTTGGTCGTCGCTCAAAAAGGTCGGCGTACCGCCGCCGAAGTGCAGTTGCGCGAGCTGATGCCGTCCGCCCAGATGCGGGGCGAGCAATTCCATTTCTTTTTCGAGGTATTCAATGTAGGCATCGGCACGGCTTTTGTCTTTGGTGATGATTTTATTGCAGCCGCAGTAGTAGCAGATAGTATTGCAGAAGGGGATATGGATATAAAGTGAAAGGGGCTTGTTCAAAGCCCCCATACCACGCTGATTCAAGGCATTGATATATTCGGCTTCGCGAAATCCGTCATGGAATCGGTCGGCTGTCGGGTAGGAAGTATAGCGCGGACCGCTGGAAGGAAGGCTAGCAATGAGTTCGCGGTCGAACTCAGGCTTGTCATTGTTTCTATTGTGATTATTTTGTATCGGTATTACTTTCATGGCATGTGCGTGATTAGAGTAATGATGTTAGGCAATTTTCGGATAGTTTGGTAGAATGCCACAGTATGATAAACCTGTCTTGATATGTGTCAATAACTTACGTAATCATGACAGGATAAAAACCTTAATTTAAGGGTATTTTATGACCACACACAATGCCTTGCATCAGATGAAAACCCTGTGTTCTTCCTGTTCGCTGCGTGAACTCTGCCTGCCCGTCGGGCTTTTGCCCAATGAGTTTGCACAATTGGACGCGGTCATCCGACAGAGCCGCCGCTTGAAGAAGGGTGAATATCTGTTCCGCACCGGTGAGCCTTTCGCGTCGCTGTTTGCCATCCGCGCCGGTTTTTTCAAAACCACGGTTGCCAGTCAGGACGGCCGCGATCAGGTTACCGGCTTTTTTATGTCCGGCGAACTCATCGGTATGGACGGCATTTGTTCCCATGTCCATAGCTGCGACGCGGTGGCTTTGGAAGACAGCGAAGTGTGTGAGTTACCCTTTTCCCACATTGAAGAATTGGGACACAACATCCCCAGCCTGAGAAGCCATTTTTTCAGATTAATGAGCCGCGAAATCGTGCGCGACCAAGGCGTGATGCTGCTTTTGGGCAATATGCGCGCCGAAGAACGTTTGGCGGCGTTTTTGCTGAACTTATCCCAACGCCTTTACTCGCGCGGATTTGCCGCCAACGATTTTATCCTGAGAATGTCGCGTGAAGAAATCGGCAGCTATTTGGGGCTGAAACTCGAAACCGTCAGCCGCACGCTGTCCAAGTTCCACCATGAAGGTCTAATTTCGGTCGAACACAAACACATCAAAATCCTCGACTCGCAAGCCCTTAAAAAAATGGTATCCGGCTGTTCGCACGCCATCTGAACTATTTTCAAACTTCAAACAGAATCCAAGGTCGTCTGAAAATTTTCAGACGACCTTCTTCATAAAACCAATATGAAACACAAGAAAAAACTCATTACCTTGACCACTGCCTGCGCCCTGCTCACCTACTGGCTCTATCCCGACCAACATCCCGTTTACCCCGCAAGCGACCACTACGACCCAAAAACGCAAACCTTCTTCAACCCCGAACCGCAGCAGAAACCGACTGGCCTCGTCAGCGCATTTTGGAAAATCCTGACCGACCCGCAGGCAACGCGCCCGCCCAAACCTCTGCCTACCGTCAAGCCCGATTGGCAGACTTTCCTCGCCGCACCCGAAGGCAAAAGCCGCTTCGTCTGGTTCGGACATTCCACCCTATTGATGCGGATCGGCGGGCAAACCGTCATTACCGACCCAGTTTTCGGCAATTCCGTCTCCCCCATCCCCATCACCATGAAACGCTTCCAGCCTGCACCCGCAGAAATTGACGAACTGCCGCCTGTCGATGTCATCCTGATTTCCCACAGCCACTACGACCACCTCGAAAAAGACAGCGTGCAGGCACTCAATTCAAAAGGCAACAGCCACTTTGTCGTCTCACTCGGTATGGGCGTACTGCTGAAAAAATGGGGCGTGCCGCAAGAACGCATTACCGAACTCGATTGGTGGCAAAGTACCGAACGCAACGGCATCCGCTACACCGCACTACCTGCCCGCCACGACTCCTCCCGAACCCTGACCGACCGCAATCAAGCCCTGTGGTCCAGCTTTGCCATCGAACACGGCGGCGAAAAATTCTATTTTCACGGCGACTCGGCACAAGGCAGCCATTTCGACAAAATCGCCGAAAAATTCAACGGGTTCGATATCGCGTTCATCGAAAACGGACAATACAGCGAACATTGGCCCAACAACCACCTCTTCCCCGAGCAAACCGCCCGCTATGCCGCGCAGCTTGCCCCCAAACGCTTCATGCCTATCCACTGGGGCGCCTACGCCATGGCATTGCACGCTTGGAACGAACCCCTGCTGCAAAGTATCCCTCTGGCACGCAGTTTGGGCGTCAATCCGTTGACTCCGCTAATGGGACAAGTCTTTGATGCCGATACCGCCACGCAAGACTGGTTCGCCGAACCTTTACAATAAAGCTGCTAAAAGGTCGTCTGAAAACAAGTACCGCAAGTTTCATCAAGGCACAGATGCAAATGAAGCGGAGGCTGTTTTTCAGACGACCTTTTTTGAATTTATCTGTTGCGGCATTTCCAACACTCTTCCCCTTTCTCCCACTTATCTATTTTGCAATATTTTGATAATAAAAAACTAATTTCTCCTCAGCCGAAATCCTTATCTGATAAAGCGCAGTTCGCGTACAAACCACTTGACCGATTACATCGGATTACGTAAAGTATGCGGCGTTCTTTTAAATTGGTGTTACCAATTTATTTGATAATTACTCTCAGATTAAGGTTCGATATCTCTCTCGCATCCGACATCATTAGAAAAATTGATAAACAACGCCGATTTTAAGGATTCACCATGGCACTATTCCTCAGCATTTTTCCCATCATCCTGCTGATTTGGCTGATGGTTAAGAAAAACAGCATGCCTTCCTACATTGCGCTGCCGATTACCGCCGCGTTGATTTACGCCATCAAGCTGTTTTATTTCAACGACGACGCTATGCTGCTCAACGCAACCGCAGCGTCCGGTCTGGTTTCCACACTGACGCCGATTACCGTGATTTTCGGTGCGATTATGTTCAACCGCATGATGGAAACCACCGGCTGTATCGACATTATCCGCAAATGGCTGGCGACCATCAGCCCGAACCCCGTGGCGCAGTTGATGATCATCGGTTGGGCGTTCGCCTTTATGATTGAAGGTGCATCCGGCTTCGGTACGCCTGCTGCGATTGCCGCCCCGATTCTGATGAGCTTGGGTTTCAATCCGTTGAAAGTGGCGATTTTTACGCTGGTCATGAACTCCGTGCCCGTATCATTCGGCGCGGTGGGTACACCGACTTGGTTCGGTTTTGCGCCATTAAACCTGAGTCCCGAAAACATCTTGGCTATCGGCAGACAAACCGGCGTGATGCACTTCTTCGCAGGTTTCGTCATCCCCGTCATCGGCTTGAGCTTCATCGTGCCTTGGTCTGAAATCCGTAAAAACTTGGGCTTCATCGGCATTGCCGTCTTCTCTTGTACCATTCCTTATGTTGCCTTGGCGATGGTTAACGAAGAATTCCCATCACTCGTTGCCGGCGCAATCGGCCTGATGGTGTCCGTATTCGCAGCCAACCACGGCTGGGGTTTGAGCAAAGACCATCCGAAAGATCCGAATGCTGAAAAAGTACCTTTCGCCCAAGTTGCCAAAGCACTTGCCCCTCTAGGTATGCTTATCGGTATGCTGGTGGTTACCCGTATCAAACAGCTCGGCATCAAAGGCCTGCTGACCAGCAAAGAAGAATGGTTCAGCTTCCAACTGCCGTTTGATTTGAGCAAAATCACCGTCAGCGACTCTTTGACCATTACCTTCGGCAACATTTTCGGACAAGGTGTCAACGCTTCCTACCAAACCCTCTACGTTCCTGCATGGATTCCGTTTGTCTTTACCGTTTGGATTTGTATCCTGCTTTATAAAACCAAATTTAAAGATGCATGGGCTTTCTACGCTGCAACTTTCAACCAAACCAAAAAACCGCTGCTTGCCTTGATGGGCGCGCTGATTATGGTTCAACTGATGATGGTTGGCGGCGACAACTCCATGGTGAAAATCATCGGTAAAGAGTTTGCAGCGATGGCAGGCGAACACTGGGTTTACTTCTCCCCTTACCTTGGTGCTATCGGTGCATTCTTCTCCGGTTCGAACACCGTATCCAACCTGACATTCGGCCCGATTCAACAACAAATCGCTATTGATACCGGCCTGTCCGTTACCCTCATCCTTGCTCTGCAATCCGTTGGCGGCGCAATGGGTAACATGGTCTGCATCAACAACATCATCGCCGTATGTACCGTACTGGACGTGAAAAACGCCGAAGGTGCGATTATCAAGAAAACCGTTATTCCGATGGCGATTTACGGTGTAATCGCTGTCGCCATAGCAGCTATTTTCTTCATGTAAGAAGCTTGTAAAGCAAAAGGTCGTCTGAAAATTTTCAGACGACCTTTTTTATGGCTCAACTGCTTCGGAAGCATATATAGTGGATTAAATTTAAATCAGGACAATGCGACGAAGCCGCAGACAGTACAAATAGTACGGCAAGGCGAGGCAACGCCGTACTGGTTTAAAGTTAATCCACTATAAAATGCCCCATTTCTATTGAAGCCAATATCAAAAACAAATCCAAAGCAAGACAATATGGTCGTAAAAACCTGTCAATCCACTATAAACAAACGATATTTCCCTTTTCCTATACCATCCAACAGCAGCAGGTCGTCTGAATTCTTCTTTTAAAGATAAAAAATGCAGATAAAAAAACGGGCCGCCAAAAGGCGACCCTAAGAAACTCTTGCAGCTGGGAGTAATAGCAAGAGATTACGACACTTTAACCTGGTTTATGCCGGAGAAACGGCGCATCAGCTCCGGAATCGATTCCGTATTCGAAGCAACAGTGATGCCCATTTTCCGCATCTGATAGATAGTCTCGATGGTGCTTTCAGGCGCGTAGCCGTGGCAGGCACCGAGATTGACAATAATATGAAGATTATCGCTGTACCAAGACAATTGCTTAGCCGTATTGGCGACAGTTTCTTCGATAGCCAATCCGCCAATAATGACGGTATCGGCATTTTGTTCGTGCAGCCATTCCAACAGTCCTGTACTGTTTGCCTCATGGGCATCACTAAAACAAGCACCGTGGATATGTTTACCGCTTAATTCGAGCGTATGATCATAATCTGCCGGAGACGGCAAACCTTGAAGCAAATGCGCACCGCGACAACCGCCGGCACATTGGCTGAAAAAACCGGATGGTCGGCCGAACATTACACCGTTACGATTGACGATAGTCGCACAAACGCTCTCGGGATCAATGTTCACATTCTCGATTAAAACCCTTTTATCTGCCAAAGCTGCCTGATGATTAAGCTCATTAACCATACCTTCCGGACGCAATAAAAAATGGGTTGCATTAGCAGCCATACAGGTAAAGCGAAATTGCGGTTGGATGTCGATTGCAACGGTAGTCATATGGTATGGCTCTCTTTATTTAATTCTATTCTGCAAACAGAATCAGGATTGCTCCGTTCAATCACTGACACCAGACGAATGGTTTAATTTGAAGATAATCGGTATATTTATGATGAGCGGTATAATATCAGGATAATCGTTATATGGCTAGTAAATAATTTAAGATTTGTAACAATACTTGCAGTAAATATAATTTTCGTGGTATTTAAGGCTAATACTCTAATCAAATATCATTTTTAAGCAATTCTTTTCATTCATTAATTTCTTATTTATTTTATGGTTTCTCTGCATTCGTGAAATATGATACATATTGAATAAAACTGTTGTTTAAAAGAAAATTTCGCCCAAAAAAGCGAGAAATTGTTGGCAATATCCGCATTACAAACTGATTTTTCTCTACCAATGGTAAAAATAAACGGTGCAAAAACCTTGCCATACCAACCGCCACAGCCCCAAACAAATAAAACGCGCAACACAGTTTCTATCCGTGTTGCGCGTTTTCGCGTGGAGATTAAATGGTTCGCTTCAGCTGTCAAAACGAATCATTCTAGAAAAAATCGAGCAGAAAACGGCATAAAACCCATTTCAGACGACCTTTGCTTCAATCAAACTTGAATCAATGCCTAAAATGGCGAACACCCGTTACCACCATGGCAATGCCGTGTTCGTCCGCTGCATCAAAAACTTCCTGATCGCGCATCGAGCCTGCGGGGTGGATGATGGCTTTGATGCCCTGTTCGGCGATGACGTCCACACCGTCGCGGAACGGAAAGAAGGCGTCCGAAGCGGCGCATGCGCCGTTTAAGTCCAAACCTGCGTCCTGCGCTTTGCGGGCGGCGATGCGGGTGCTGTCCACACGGCTCATTTGACCTGCGCCGATGCCATAGGTTTGTCCGCCTTTGCCGAACACGATGGCGTTGGATTTGACGTATTTGGCAACGTTCCAAACGAACAGCAAATCATCCCATTCCTGCTCGGTCGGTTGGCGTTTGGAGACGACTTTCAAATCGGCGCGGCTGATGCGGTGGATGTCGGGCGTTTGTACCAACAGTCCGCCGCCGACGCGTTTTAGTTCGAAGCGGTTCGCGCCTGCTTCTAGAGGTACTTCCAACACGCGCACGTTTTTCTTGGCGGCGGCGATTTCGAGGGCTTCGGCGGTGAACTTCGGCGCCATCAAAACTTCCATAAACTGGTTGTCGGTAATCTGTTTGACGGTTTCGCCGTCCACTTCGCGATTGAAGGCGATGATGCCGCCGAACGCGCTGGTGGTGTCGGTGGCGTAGGCGAGTTTGTAGGCGGTCAAGGTATCGGCTGCAACGGCGACGCCGCACGGATTGGCGTGTTTCACAATCACGCAGGCGGGCGCGTCGAAGGATTTGACGGCTTCCCATGCGGCATCGGCATCGGCGATGTTGTTGTACGACAATTCTTTGCCTTGCAGTTGTTTGTAGGCGGCGAGGCTGCCTGCGGCGGGGTACACATCGCGGTAGAACGCGGCGCGCTGGTGCGGGTTTTCGCCGTAGCGCATGTCTTGCACTTTAATCCAGCTTTGGTTGAACTGGCTGGGGAATTCGCCGATTTCGGGCTGTCCGCTCAAGACGTCGTCTGAAAGCGAAGTCAGGTAGTTGGAAATCATGCCGTCGTATTGGGCGGTGTGGCTGAACGCTTTGCGCGACAGGTTGAAGCGGGTTTTGTCGCTCAACGCGCCGCCGTTGGCTTCCATTTCGGCGGCAATGGCGGGGAAGTCGGCGGTGTCGGTAACGATGGCAACGTGTTTCCAGTTTTTCGCGGCGGAGCGCACCATGGTCGGGCCGCCGATGTCGATGTTTTCAATCGCATCTTCCAGCGTACAGTTTGGCTTGGCGATGGTGGCGGCGAAGGGGTAAAGGTTGACGCACACGAGGTCGATGTTGCCGATGCCGTGCTCTTCCATCTTGGCGACGTGTTCGCCCAAATCGCGCCGCCCCAAAATACCTCCGTGGATTTTCGGATGCAGCGTTTTCACGCGGCCGTCGAGCATTTCGGGGAAACCGGTGTAGTCGGCGACTTCAATCACGGGAACGCCCGCATCGGCAAGCAGCTTCGCCGTGCCGCCGGTGGAGAGGATTTCGACACCGAGTTTGTGCAGGGTTTGGGCAAATTCGACTGCGCCGTTTTTGTCGGACAGGCTGATCAGGGCGCGTTTGATGGAAGGCATGGGGATTCCTTTTAAACAGATTTATAACTGGAAACAAACACTTTCAGGGGCGGTATTATCCTCTAGTTTCGGCTTTTTAGCAGCAGTTTTCTGGAAAAATTGTTGACAATTTTTTTTGATAAAAAAACCGGGTTGACCCGTTTTCAGACGACCTTTACTGCTTGAAACCCCATTTCCTTGCCGTTTTCAATCAGTCTTTTACAAGGATTCCGTTTTCGATACGGAATACGCGGTTTTAAGCGTTTTTCGACAGAAATCAAACAGCCTCAATGTTGAACATTTAGCGGATAGCTTTTCGGCGCAACGTGTGTCTTGCCGTTGTAAGGAATCGCATATTTCTGATTTTTATAACGTTTTTTACCATCCACCCCCTTCACCGTTGCGCTTAATGCCCATACGCCCGAGACTGAAGGACGGTTTTTGTCAAAAGCAATTTTCGCATCGATGCTGGTATATCGGTCTTCGCAATTGCGTTTTTCCCGCCCTTTGTATACATCGCAATTGCCATAATATGCGCCATTATCTTTACCATTCACAATGAAGCTGCGGCGGATACGGTTGCTATTATCGGTAAACAGAAAGTTTCTTCCAGTTGTCGTTTCGCCTTGCCCCGTATAGCCTGATTCGACAGCGTAGCCCCAGTTTTGCTCACCCATCTGGACAAACTGCCAAGCCTTATTCTCCGGCACATCCCCCCATGCGCCGATTTCATCGCTTCCATGTTGTTTGATTGCCCACTTTCCGTCTGTTTTTTCCAAAACAAACAATTCCGCCAGACCCGAAGAAGCGTGCGCGCCCTGTTTGATTTTGAGCTTCATATCATAGGCAAAACCCGTATACAACACATAGCGCGTAGGCGTGCCGTTGCGTGTTACGCTATGGTCGGCAACGGGTTTCATACAATACATAATATTGTCAGATGCTGTCTCACTGTCTTTCGGCGGCTCGGTAAGCTGACAGTTGTGTGCCTCAAGCGGACGGTTGTAATACTGGGCAATAGCTGCTTGGACGGCAGCTTTGTCGTTATTGGGCGCAGCCGATGCCAAAACGGGGCTAGCGGCAAGCAGCAGGGCAATCATATATTTCATCGAAAATTTCCTGATATTGTTATAGTGGATTAACTTTAAACCAGGACAAGGCGACGAAGCCGCAGACAGTACAAATAGTACGGCAAGGCGAGGCAACGCCGTACTGGTTTAAAGTTAATCCACTATAAAACCACATTAAAACAAGATACTTGCGTACCTTCTCAGGTCGTCTGAAACCCGATTCACACGCTTTCAGACGACCTCTTACGCACTCTTTCCTCTGTTCGACAGCCATCCCACCACAAACGTCGAAGCGATGACGATGAACACACCCGAAGCGGACACGGCGGATAAATGTTCGCCCAAAATCAGTACCGCCATGATGACGCCGATGACGGGTTCGAGCGAAATCAAGAGACCGGAGACATTGGCAGGGACTTTGTTCATGCCCTTATTCCATAAAAGATAGGCAAGCCAACTGCATCCGATCCCCAAATACAAAACCGACAACACTCCGCCCCACGACCAGCGAACTTCGTAACTTTCAGCCAACACCAGCGAAAACGGCAGACACAACACCGCCGCCGCCGCCATGGAAGCAGAAGTAAATGCAGGCGCGCCGATGCGGGCAATCATCTCTCGGCTCGGGCGCATCACGCCGGCAAAACCGATTCCGGCAAGCAAAATCAGCAAACAGCCGAACCAATCGACCGCGCCGCCCTCCTCCGCGCCGCCCAACACCATCATCCCGATACCGACAAACGCCGCCGCCCCACAAATCCAGTGGTAAATTCTCGCTTTGTCGTTGAAAAAGAAATGACCGACAAAAACCACCAGCAAAGGTTCAAGCCCGACCATGGTAATCGCGCTGGCGGCAGACGTGTATTTCAAACCGATAAACTGAAGCAGCAAAACGACGACGTAATTGATAAAGGCAATCCACAACAAGGGCTTCCACTCGCGGCGCGGAATCTTGCCGAAATGACGGTAACAGGAAGGCAGCACCATCAACGCAGCAATCAGCAGCCGCGCCTCGACCATCAGCGCGGCATCAAGCATCTCGTAGGAATATTTGGCGGCGATAAACGAACTGCCCCAAATAATCAAGGCAAGGACTTGATAGAACATTTCAGACGACCTCAGCCCTCCAGCAGACCGTGTTGCAAGAGTTTCTTACGCAGCGTATTGCGGTTCAGCCCCAAAATCACCGCCGCTTTAGACTGATTGCCGCCGCATTGTTCCATCACGCAAATCAGCATGGGCTTTTCCACTTGGTGCAACACCATATCGTACACGCCGCAAGGCTCAGTACCGTTCAAGTCTTTGAAATATTGTTGCAAATTCTGTTCAACGCATTGCGCAATATCGGGGATGGGGTGTTTCATAACATATCCTCCTTCGTTATTTTTAAAAGATGACAGGTCGTCTGAAATAGTGTTCAGACGACGTTTGTTTGAAATGTATTTGATTGATTTAATTTTCAGAAAGCTGCCTTAGCTCCCCTGCTCGTTTTGAGATGCGCCGTAAGATTTATGCAGCAACGGGGTTCTGTAATTCCCTATCCCAAAATGCCCGCCATGTGCCGTTTTCTTGAGCAAGAAAGATAACAAATTCATTATTGACATGATCGGCAACGTATTGGATGCAATACGGTTTTTCTTCGCAATTCACTATCCAAACATGATATTGCCGTGTTCGTTGCCAAAATTTGCGGCTATACCCCTTTTCTTTATACATACTGGGAATGGGCGATTGCGCTTCTTTTTCCAAAGAGGCTTGGATTTGATTGTCCCACCCATTGAGACAATGCAAAATTTCGCTATATGGTGTTTCGCTATCACGGGGAAAATACAGCAGGATATTATGCGCACGTTCACTTAGCTCCAACTCGACCGTACTGCCCTGCTCATCATAATGTCCATTAGCATTGACCAGCCGACGGCTAGCGTCGGCTAATTCCCGCTCCCAATCCACATGTTCAAAACGATTGCGCGGAAACATGGGATCAGTTTGATGTTTTTGAGCAAAGAGCCGTTTTAACAACTGAAACATAAGACTTCCTGAAACCATCTCCTCTCGCAACCTAATCATCAAAGCAGGTAATTTTGCCAACCTTTTCTCCGTCAGGTTCGATTTCTGCTATATAACCTGAAGCTTTACCAATCCAAATGAAACGCCCGTTTTCCTCATACCAAGGCTCGCCCAGTACATACCAAGCCTTATCTAAACTGTCACCGGGTCGGATAGTTTCACATGTCGCCTTAGTCTCTCCTGGATGCTGCCCGCAAGCATCATGTTGACGACAATCGGGATTAATGCACCTGCCCTTGTCTTCACTCCAATAGCGATCCATTAATTTACAGGCTATCCAATTATAGTCATAAGCATAAAAACCGTATCCTGTCATCAACAGCGCAGCAATACCCAAGCTTTGTAAACGCGGCGTTAATTTCATATTTACTTCTCCCAAGATAAAAAGGTCGTCTGAAACGCCCTAACTTTCACGATACTCACACACCCAGCGGTCGGTTTTCTCTGAAAGCGTCTCAAGATAGGCGGCAAGGGTGTCGTATTGTGCCGCGGCGCTGTCCAAGCGGTTGATGTCGCGGCGCGTCTGCTCGCCGTCGGGCATGGCGTCGATGTACCAGCCTATGTGTTTGCGGGCGATGCGTACGCCGGCGACTTCGCCATAAAATGCGTGCATGGCGCGGATGTGGTTCAAAATGGTGGCGTTGCATTCTGCCAAGCTCAAGGCAGGCGGCAAAATGCCGTGTTCGGCGTAATGTTTCAAATCGCGGAAGAGCCACGGCCTGCCTTGTGCGCCGCGCCCTATCATGATGCCGTCGGCGGCGGTTTGTTTGAGGACGGCGGCGGCTTTTTGCGGCGAAGTGATGTCGCCGTTGACCCAGACGGGGATTTTCAGACGACCTTTGGTTTCGGCAATCAGATCGTAAGCCGCTTCGCCTTTGTACATTTGCGTGCGTGTGCGTCCATGGACGGCGAGGGCAGCAATGCCGCAATCTTCGGCGATGCGGGCGATGGCGGGCAGGTTTTTGTGGTCGTCATGCCAGCCCAAACGGGTTTTTAGGGTAACGGGAACATCCACCGCGCGGACGACGGCTTCGAGAATGGCAGCAACCAGCGGCTCGTTTTGCATCAGCGCGCTACCGGCTTGAACGTTGCAGACTTTTTTGGCAGGGCAGCCCATGTTGATGTCGATAACCTGCGCCCCAAGGCTGACGTTGTAACGCGCGGCATCCGCTATCTGCTGCGGATCGCTGCCGGCAATTTGGACGGCAACGATGCCGCCTTCATCGGCAAAATCGCTGCGGCGCAGGGTCTTTTTGGTATTTCTAAGCGTCGGATCGCTGGTCAGCATTTCGCACACTGCCCAACCTGCGCCAAAATCTCGGCAAAGTCGGCGGAACGGTTTGTCCGTAATGCCCGCCATCGGGGCGAGTGCAATGGGATTGTCGATAATGTAGCCGCCGATGCGCATGGTCAAACCGCCGTATAGAAAGGGCTGCCATTGTACAATTTTTAAGCAGGGTTTCCAATGGGATTTACTTTGACGGATAGGGAAAAAGGTCGTCTGAAAAAGTTCAGACGACCTTTGTTTTCCATTTACCTTGCTATTTTACTAAGTCGGCTATACCTGCCAAAATCAATGCGGTAAAAATAGAAACTGAGCTCCCTATCACCAGAGAAAATAAGTTAATCAAACCCGACAACGCGCCCGTAAGAAGCAAAGCCAAAACAATCCATGTTCCATAAGGTTCGATTTGACGAAACTTCATAGACCATTTGGCGTTTAGGAACGAGTCAACAATGACTCCGCCATCAAGCGGCAAAATCGGAAGCAGGTTAATGACGATCAAAACTATATTGATTGTCATACCAAACTGGGTCATGATCATTAATGGGTCAACATACGCCTCAGGGACAGCTCCACCTAAAAACGAGAGCATCCCCCAGATATACACCAGTATCAGATTGGTGACCGGGCCTGCCAAGGCAATCCATCTCCGCGCGCTGCGCACATTCTTAAAATTGCGGGCATTAATCGGTATGGGGCGTACCCAGCCATAGACAAACGGCGTTAGCATCAGGCTCAATGCGGGTGCGATGATGGTTCCTATCAAATCGATATGCGCCATCGGATTCAATGTCAACCGTCCGAATTGCAATGCGGTAGGGTCGCCGCAGCGATATGCTACATAGCCGCGCGCAATTTCACGCATGACCAAGGAAAGCATCACGGGAGGAAGAGCAAGCAGCACATAACTGAAATCAAAGTTTTGAAGCATAGTTTTCCTTAAAAAGGTCGTCTGAAAAACTCAGAAGAAACGCACAAAGGGCGCATCGTAGGTAAACACTGTCAAATTTGCAATAAGCAGGCCGCTCGAAAATCTCGGCGGCCTGTTGGCAGATGATTATTCTTCAGTTGCTGAATGTTCTTCAGTATTTTCTTCGGAATCAGTTTCTGCCTCTGATTCACCAAGCAACGACGACCACAATCCGTATTTGGATGCCATCAACTCTTTCATGGTGATGACTTTTTCGCTTGCAGGCTTAAACTTGAATACGGGTTTGCCGTAATTGTGGTAAATACTTTCCATAACGATGTTCAACGCCTGAGTGTTGCTTTTGCTGTTGACCTGCGTATAAATACGTGTTGCCAACAATCTGCCTTTTCCATTCAGATAATAGTCATAATAGAGAGGCATGCCGACCATCTTTTCAAAGCCGGAATGCATTGAAACACCTTTCTCTTTTGTACTGTCTATAAACTCGTCAAAGAATTTTTCAACTTTCTCGTAACCTTCAGCCGTAGAGCCTTCCTCCGGTTTTTTCTTCAGAGCATCAAATTCTTTTTTGAATACTTTAGAAAAAGCTTCGATAAAGAGCGGGTTATATTCGTCTTTATGGGTGTAATGGATACGGTATTTCGCTTTGTTTTGTTTGCCGAATTCATCCATATTTTCAAGACGGTATGCCTCAGCAGGAGCAGCTTTGCTGGCTTCAATAAAGGCTTTGAATGCCGCCTTTGTTGCATGGCGCAAAGGAATGCCTTTTACCATCTCTTCATCTTTAAGCTGGATGCTGATGGGTTGCTCTTCAGCCAAACGCTTACGGATCTCTTCGCTCGTAAAGAAGCTCATAATCATGGAGTTGAGCAAAGGTTGATCAATAGTCAGGCTGAGATTTTCACCATCAAGCAACATGGGAGATTGGATATTTAATTGCTCATTACGATGGTTAATCGAGATAGCAGGAATCCACTCGGCTTTTTTAGCAGGCAAGTCGATTGCGATATGCGATTTCAAACGTACGCCTTCCAAATAACGTCCGGCAACCGGATATTCCTGCCATTTGTCGAGCATCTCAGGGAACCATTTATCATCACCGGTGTTCAACAAGGCTTCTTTCAGCTTGGTTTGATCTTCTTCAGAAAGTTCGATTCCGTCTTCGTTCAATTCTTTGACTTGTTTGTCAAGTTCGGCCTGATCCTTCTTCGCCTCTTCCAAACGTGCTTTCTTCTCGCTTTCCGGCGCTACCCCTGCTTCGGCAGTAGAAGTATGAAATTTCACTTCGCTATCAATGTTATAGCTGTAATCATCCGTATAGACGCGATCAAGGGAAATTGCCATCATTTCATGGGCAGATTTGTTTTCAAGGCTGCTGCATGCGCTCAAACCAAATGCCGCCGCCAATACTAGACAAAACGTCTTTTTCATTTACTGTTCCTTAAAAAAACAATCCAATGGGAATGTAAATGACTTTTAACACAAATAATTAAATGTGACAACAGCATCGGATTGTTCGGTTTCTAAAAACGCTAAAAGGTCGTCTGAAACGGCAACTTACCGTTTCAGACGACCTTTTAAGCTCCATTACAAAATGCCGGAATGGTAAGCCTGGTCATCAATCATGGTCGGATATTTCGGATGATTGGCATAAACAGTATCGTGTACTGCATCAACCTTATGTTGAACATTACCCAACACATCGGAAAGTGAAATGTCCTTACCGGTTGTATTCACTTCTTTCAATTGGTCGCCATTGTGGGTATTGCTACCTGCATAGGTATCGATATCTGCCTCATGTTTCAGCCAAGTCGCATACAACTTACCTTTGATATCGGTATGGAGGGTATTGTTGGCAACATTCAGCGTAGCTTTTTCTTTGCCGTCACCGGTGCTGTTGACATCCACAATCGCATCATTCAGCTTGCCGTGAAGCGACAACGTATTGTTGGTCACGTTGTACTCTTTGGCATTGGTACGCATATAGGCAAATTCACGATAGCCGGCTGACTCTTCACGAACAGTAATATCGTTGTTGTTCAATGTTACCGAACCATGCAACGGAACTTCCGAACGGTGCTCTTCAATGTAGAACGGCACGGCTCCCGGTGCAATTTTTCCGATATTGGCAGTATTGTCGCTGATATTGATGGTGCCTGTACCGATACCGTTGTGTTTGTTGACATGATCGTATGTGTTGTTAATCACTGCCATCAGGTATTTAGTGGAATCACCGTCGATTTTGTTATCGGTAATATTCAGCGTGTAATCCATTTTGCTTTCATGGTTACGGAATTCAATACCATAAGTTTGGATGTTGTTTTGATACACTGCCAGATTTTTAATGGTATTGCCGCTGATGTCGTAATAACCTTTATCCGCCGTATGCAAATCGCGCAATTGGGTATTGGTTTGCACTTGGATACCGGAATACATGTGGTAATGCTTGCCTAAATCATCATCCATATAAAGACGGAAATTCTGGTCTTGTGTGATGACGTTGCCTTTAATTTTCACATTGTCCATGGAAAATAGGCGGTTGTAAGCAGCGATACCATACAAACGATCGCCGTTTAACACATTGTTTTCAATAACAATACCGGTACCATCATGCACATCCAAACCTTTGCGGTAGTTGTGGTCGGTCGTGTTGTTGCGGAAAGTAATGCCGTAGTTATAGCTGCCCGCCATAGCAGTCATGCCATAACCAGTACCGCCATCCGCTTCGTGACCGTTCCACTCCAATCTGTTGCCTTCACCGACAAAGTTCTTTTGGTATCCGACCATCGCACCGGCAACACGGTTGTGGTGCAGATATGAGTCGACAATACGGTTGTTTTCACCCAAAGGAAGATTGTCATAATGCTCATTAATCTCACCGCTGTGGACGCGCACTTTGTAAGTTTGGCTCTTACCTGCTTCACGAACCAATGCATCAGTCGATGTAAACATCACACCCGCACGGTTGGCGCCGGATACCTCAACTTTGCTAATCAAAGTGTGGTCAGCATCATTGACCAAAATGCCGCTAACTTTTCCGAAATAGCTCAAACCCTTACGGTAAAAGTCGGGATTGGTATATTTGACAGACAGATTCGCAATCGTTTTGTGGTTTTGTCCGTCCACCAAAATACCGGCAAATGCGCGAATATCATCGTGATTGGTATTGGGGTTGAACACGCCTACTTGTGCTTTATCAAATGTGATCAGCGTCTTACCCATACCTGAACCGAAAATGCCTTTGACACCTGAATTATTGCCATTGATGACAATTTGGTCAGAAATATAGTAAGTGCCGTCCATGAACAGCATGGCTTTTTCTTTGTGCGCCGCATTCAATGCCGCTTTGATGGCAGCCAAGCTGTCTTTTTTACCTGTCGGATCAGCACCAAAATCATTGACGTTAATGTATTTGCCAAACTCTTTTGATTGATGGACGGTGTAGTTGACCACTACCTCTTCGCTCACGTCATCTTGTTGATTGGCGTGATTTTCAGCTTGTTTGGCAGTATGGGCGGCATTGGGTTTAGACGTATTGTGTCGAGCCGCTTCTTTATTGCCACTTACCTGATTGTCTTCATGTTTGTGGGCAACTGTTACTGCGTTTGTCGAATACGCAGTTTTACCGCTGGTTTGCTGATTGTGTGCGACATCAGTTTCGGTATGTTGCGCTTTCTCGGCAGCTTGTTTTTCAGCCAGGATTGCTTTGGTTTTAGCCGCAATTTCGGCTTGTTTGGCAGCATGCGCGGCTTTTGATTTTTCTAATGCTTCAGCCTGTCTTGCAGCCGATGCTGCTTTGGCTTTTTCAACAGCTTCGGCTTGTCGTGCCGCAGCGGCAGCTTTTGCTTTTTCCATAGCTTCTGCATGTCTTGCTGCAGCAGCGGCAACGGCAGCCTGTCTTGCAGCTTGGTATTTTGCCATGAGCTGCTCTTTGGCTGCTTGAGCTTCAGCCTGTTTGCGTGCGACGGCATCAGCGCGGAGAGCCTGAGACATGATGGCCATTTCTTTGCTGGTTAGTTTACTGCGGTCAGCAACCAGCGCAGGTTTTGAAACTTTGGATGTAGTGGTATCGGCAGAGGATGTGTTCTGCAGACCGAGAATCTTATCTTGCCCCCTCAATTGTTTAGGCAGGGCGGCTGCCAGATTCAGACCGCCAAAAGAATGGTCGTAAATCAATTTGTTCAATGCAGAAGGAGCATTGCCGGTATTGTCTTGGCTTTTAGCAACCGCATGATTAGGATTAGATTGAGAAGTTTGACTTCTAGTATGAACTTTTGTTTGTCCGAGATTAAAGAAGGAGTGCGTGGTTTTAGATGACATAATATATTTTCCCTAATTAAAAAGCTGCAGGCTTGCGCCCGAAGCAAAGAAAGCAATGCTTTCTACCCTTTTTCTGCGATCTTTATATGTCGCTTGTATGATTTGGAATCGTTTCCATCGCCATATAAATAGACGTAACGATTATTACTCATTCTAAAACCTCAAAACCTAATGCTCTTTTTTAATCCCTTCGCCTTTTAAACAAAAACCAATCTTTAAATTATTTCGATATCATTTCAGACGACGTTTTCTGACTTTTTGGAAAAGTCGTTCCAAAGTTTTCACCTGGAACAGTCATCTTGAAATGTCAAATTAATAAATTAAATGCAGCTTTATATTAAAAAACGTAAACCTAAGTCTATCAGAGTTCTAGAGTATCTATTTAGTTCACTACAACATCGATTTAAATCCCTTTTGCCGATGCCTTCTAGCAAACCAATATACCAAACGAGTAATAAAATGATTATAGCATATTGAATTGGTATAATTACATTTTCATAACTTAGCAAATATTAAAAAAACTTAATTATCTGAAAAATAATAAAATTTTTTTATTTTTTAGTTTGAAGAGTGACTGTTTTTCACAACAACAAACAAAATATCAAAATATTTTTTGCCAAATGCCGCGTAAAAAACCACCGATAAAATAAAAAAGGTCGTCTGAAAAGAAAATTTCTTTTCAGACGACCTTGGATTCGTGCTATCAATACAAAATCAAATCAGCACACTTCAACCAACCAGCCATGTTTGTCTTCCGCCAAACCGTATTGGATGTCGGTTAAGGCTTTGCGCAGGGCGTAGCCGCGTTCTTGGCTCTTCACTTCGATTTCTTTGCCGTCGATAACGAAAGAAGTAACGGGCGAGATGACGGCAGCGGTGCCGGTCAGAATCGCTTCTGCGCCCTCTTCGACTGCGTCTTTGAGTTCGTCTACGGTAAAATTGCGTTCGCTGACGGTGTAGCCCAAGTCTTTAGCGACGGTCAGCACGGAATCGCGGGTTACGCCGTGGAGGAATTCATCGGTCAACGGTTTGGTGATGATTTCGTTGTCTTTAATCAGGATAAAGTTGGACGCGCCGGTTTCCTGTACGTCGCCGTTCGGGCAGAACAGGACTTGGTTTGCACCGTGTTCGGCTTTTGCTTTCAGTACCCAAGGCATGGCGGAGGCGTAGTTGCCGCCGCATTTGACGCGGCCCATGTGCGGTGCGCAGCGGATGTGTTCGGTTTCAACCAAAATTTTCACGGGCGAACCGGCTTTGAAATAGTCGCCGACCGGAGAAGCGAGGATATAAAGCAGCGCGGTTTCGGACGGCGAACCGGCTTTGCCGATAACGGGGTCGGTTCCGATTAATGTCGGGCGCAGATACAGCGCGGCAGGCGCATCGGGAATTTCATCGGCGGCGCGTTTGACCAATTCGATCAGGGCATTTAAATAGGCTTCGGTTTCGGGGCGCGGCAGGTGCAAAATGTCTGAACTTTGCTGCATACGGGCGATGTTTGCCGTCGGGCGGAACAAGACGATTTTGCCGTTTGCCTGACGGAATGCTTTTAAGCCTTCAAAGCATTCGCTGCCGTAATGCAGGGCGTGCGCGCCGGGCGCGAGGGTGAGGTCTGAGGAAGTTTGCCATTCGGTTGACTGCCATTTGCCGTCCTTATAGGCGATAACGGGCATTTGGGCGTGGAAGACGCTGCCGAATACGGCGGGTACAGGTCTGCTCATGATGATTGCCTTTCTTATTCTGTTTGGTTCTGTTTAGATATTAAAAGTTGAAAGATACGCCTGTACGGATGGTTTTGACAAGTGCAAATGCCCGTTTCGAAAACGGCTTCCGTCCAAGCCCTTGCCTGATAACGAAATACGGGCAACCGCCTATTCCGATGCGCATACAAATTGTCAGCAATCATGCCTACTGTTTACTACATATATATAATGAAGCCTGAGGTCGTCTGAAAACTGCCGCACATCCTATCCGAAACAATCCAAATCGTTTAAACTAAGCCGCATCTGCGGTAAACGGATTCAGAAACAGAATCCACATCGACCGCCCTACTGAATTTTCAGACGACCTTTTCAAAACTTTCCGACAGGCATACCGCCGGAGACATCCATGAAACTGATTTACACCATTATCAAAGTCATCATTTTATTATTGTTTTTACTGCTCGCCGTCATCAATACCGACAGCGTCGCCTTCCACTATCTGCCCGGTCAAAAAGCCGATTTACCGCTGATTGTCGTCCTCTTCGGCGCGTTTGTTATCGGTATCGTATTCGGCATGTTTGCCCTGTTCGGCAGACTTTTGGCGTTGCGCAGCGAAAACAACCGCCTGCGTGCCGAAGTCAAAAAACACGCACATTTGAGCGAAAAAGACCTTATCACCCCCGTATCTCAACCAACCGTACCGCAAACGACTGCTCCCGCCAACCAACCCGTACAAACGCCCAAGCCTTAAAGAAGGAATCACATGGACAACGAATTGTGGGTCATCCTACTGCCCATTACCCTTTTGCCCGTCTTCTTTGCCATGGGCTGGTTTGCCGCCCGTATCGACATGAAAACCGTGTTGAAACAGGCGAAAAGCGTGCCTGCCGGCTTTTACAAAAGTCTGGACGCATTGGTTGACCGCAACAGCGGCCGTGCCGCCCGCGAGCTGGCGGAAGTCATCGACCAGCAGCCGCAGTCTTACGACCTCAACCTGACATTGGGCAAACTCTACCGTCAGCGCGGCGAAAACGACAAAGCCATCAATATGCACCAAGCCCTGCTCGACTCGCCCGATACCGTCAACGAAAAACGCGCGCGGGTGTTGTTCGAACTTGCGCAAAACTACCAAAGCGCAGGCTTGGTTGACCGCGCCGAACAAATCTTCATCGGTTTGCAAGAAGGCAACATGGCGCGCGAAGCCCGTCAGCACCTGCTCAGCATCTACCAGCAAGACCGCGACTGGGAAAAGGCCATTGAAACCGCGCAACTCCTCAGCCACGACGAGCAGACCTACCAATTTGAAATTGCACAGTTTTATTGCGAACTTGCCCAAACCGCGCTGTTTAAATCCAATCTTGACGCCGCCCGTTACAACGTCCAAAAAGCTTTGGACGCCAACAAAAAATGCGCCCGCGCCAATATGATTTTGGGCGACATCGAAACCAAACAGGGCAATTTCCCCGCCGCTGTCGAGGCATACGGCGCCATCGAGCAACAAAACCATGCCTACCTGAGCATGGTCGGCGAGAAACTCTACGAAGCCTACGCCGCCCAAGGCAAACAGGAAGAAGGGCTGAACCGGCTTATTGGCTATATGCAGACCTTCCCCGATTTAGACCTCATCAACGTCATCTACGAAAAAGCCCTGCTGCTCAAAGGCGAAAGCGAAGCCGCCCAACTTGCCGTCGAACTCGTGCGCCAAAAACCCGACCTCAACGGCGTGTACCGCCTGCTGGGTTTGAAAATCAGCACCATGAATCCCGCGTGGAAAGCCGATGCCGACATGATGCGCTCCGTCATCGGCCGCCAACTTCAGCGCAGCGTCATGTACCGTTGCCGCAACTGCCACTTCAAATCCCAAGTCTTCTTCTGGCACTGCCCCGCCTGCAACAAATGGGAAACCTTCACACCCAATAAAATCGAGGTCTAAACCAAACCAACAAAAAGGTCGTCTGAAAAGTTTCAAACGACCTTTTATCTATTCTCCAAACTACACCGCTACGGCAGCCTTGATGTGCGGATGCGGGTCGTAGCCTTCCAACTCGAAATCTTCAAATTTGAATGCAAACAAGTCTTTGACTTCGGGATTGATTTTCATCACCGGCAGCGCGCGGAAGTCGCGGCTTAATTGCAGTTTTGCCTGTTCAAAATGGTTGCTGTACAGATGCGCATCGCCGAAGGTGTGGATAAATTCGCCTGCTTCCAACCCGCAAACTTGGGCAATCATCATGGTCAACAGCGCGTAGCTGGCAATGTTGAACGGTACGCCGAGGAAAATGTCCGCGCTGCGTTGGTAAAGCTGGCAGGACAATTTGCCGTTGGCAACGTAAAACTGAAACAGCGCATGGCAGGGCGGCAATGCCATTTCATCCACCAGCGCGGGATTCCATGCCGAGACAATCAGGCGGCGGGAATCGGGATTTTTCTTGATTTGTTCCACCACGTTGGCAATTTGGTCGATATGGCGGCCGTCGGGTGCAGGCCAACTGCGCCATTGGTAGCCGTACACAGGTCCCAAGTCGCCGTTTTCGTCCGCCCATTCGTCCCAAATGGAAACATTGTTATCTTTCAGATATTTGATGTTGGTATCGCCTTTGAGGAACCAAAGCAGCTCATGAATAATCGAGCGCAAGTGCAGCTTTTTGGTGGTCAGCAGCGGAAAGCCTTGACTCAAATCGAAGCGCATTTGATAGCCGAACACCGAGCGCGTGCCTGTACCAGTACGGTCGGATTTGTCGGTGCCGTTTTCGAGAACGTGGCGCATTAAGTCGTGGTAGGCTTTCATTGGTATCCTTTAAGAGTGTGTGTTGTTGGAAATGCTTTGGGGCGTATTGTATAGCAATTTGTCGATAAGCTGCATGATAGAGGTCGTCTGAAAACGGCAAATCTGGTTTCAGACGACCTTTGCGTTATCCATTATTGAACACCCACAAACACGCTCTCCCACCCAAAACAAGATTCATTTTTTCAACATGTTATTTTCTTTCTTAGCTTCTTTTTCAAGCAAAAAATCAGCGTTATTGTTGACAATATCAGTCATATTTACATGAAAATTTGCGCCAGATTAAATTTTTACACCGTCCTAATCTGAATTTCTAGTTTAACTACTCAGAACATAAATTCAATTTATATTTAATTTATGGAATTTTTAAAAATATTTTTATATTTTATTGGTTAAACATACCAAATAATAAAATTCTCAAAAAAATAATGTCAACAATTTTCATCAAAACCGCTTGGCAGGCAAAAAAATTAGGTTTATATTTCTTTCCATAAATTCATTATCTCTTTCAAATCTTATTCTCAAGGAGCACCAAATGACTGACCTGAATGCCTTGTTTGCCAATCTAAAACAACGCAACCCCAATCAAGAGCCGTTTCACCAAGCGGTTGAAGAAGTATTCATGAGCTTGGGCCCGTTTTTGGCAAAAAATCCGAAATACACCCAGCAAAACCTGCTTGAGCGCATCGTCGAACCCGAGCGCGTCATTATGTTCCGCGTCACTTGGGTGGACGACAAAGGACAAGTCCAAGTCAACCGCGGCTACCGTATTCAAATGAGCTCCGCCATCGGTCCTTACAAAGGTGGCTTGCGCTTTCACCCGACCGTCGATTTGGGCGTATTGAAATTCCTCGCCTTTGAACAAGTGTTCAAAAACGCCCTGACCACCCTGCCCATGGGCGGCGGTAAAGGCGGCTCCGACTTCGATCCAAAAGGCAAATCCGACGCTGAAGTGATGCGTTTCTGCCAAGCCTTTATGAACGAACTCTACCGCCACATCGGCCCGAACACCGACGTACCCGCAGGCGACATCGGCGTAGGCGGTCGTGAAATCGGCTTCCTGTTCGGACAATACAAAAAAATCCGCAACGAATTTACCTCCGTCCTGACCGGTAAAGGCCTCGAATGGGGCGGCAGCCTCATCCGTCCCGAAGCAACCGGCTACGGCACCGTATATTTCGCCCAATCCATGCTGCAAACGCGCGGCGATTCGATTGAAGGCAAACGCGTTCTGATTTCCGGCTCCGGCAACGTCGCACAATACGCCGCCGAAAAAGCCATCCAACTGGGTGCGAAAGTGCTGACCATTTCCGACTCCAACGGTTTCGTCCTCTTCCCCGACAGCGGCATGACCGAAGACCAACTCGCCGCGCTTATCGAGCTGAAAGAAGTCCGCCGCGAACGTGTTTCCACTTATGCCCAAGAACAAGGTTTGAAATACTTTGAAAACCAAAAACCGTGGGGCGTTGCCGCCGAAGTCGCCCTGCCCTGCGCAACCCAAAACGAATTGGACGAAGATGCTGCCAAAACCCTGCTGGCAAACGGCTGCTACGTCGTTGCCGAAGGTGCGAACATGCCTTCCACTTTGGGCGCAGTCGAGCAGTTCGTCAAAGCGGGCATCCTGTATGCACCGGGCAAAGCCTCCAACGCCGGCGGCGTGGCAACTTCAGGCTTGGAAATGAGCCAAAACGCCGTCCGCCTGTCTTGGAGCCGCGAAGAAGTCGACCAACGCCTGTTCGACATCATGCACAGCATCCACGAATCCTGCCTGAAATACGGCACTGAAAACGGCAAAACCAACTACGTCAACGGTGCGAACATCGCCGGTTTCGTCAAAGTCGCCGATGCGATGCTGGCGCAAGGCATCGTGTAAGTTTGATTCTCCCGACTTTAAAATGTGGAAAGGTCGTCTGAAAACCTTAATTCAAGGTTTTCAGACGACCTTTTTACTGTTCGGAACTGCTTATAGCGGCTTCAAAGACAGACACACAATAAAGCGCACCTTAGTATGATTTCAAACCTGCCTCGTTTTTTATAGTGGATTAAATTTAAATCAGGAC
>NZ_KV794940.1:0-277 GCF_001808875.1 Neisseria sp. HMSC064E01 | reverse complement strand
GCTGTACTGGTTTAAAGTTAATCCACTATAAACGGACAAAAGGTCGTCTGAAAAATGAACTGGCCCCCAAATCTTGGACACTCATAAAAGCCTATTCAGGCACTCTGTGCAAGCTGGGTTCTGTATGCGACAGGACTCAGCTTTTTCAATTTCAAACTGCAACGCTCCCGGTTGTAGTAATCCGAGACCTTTGCAAAAAAGCCCTTCCTTCGACAGTCGAAACCCAAACACAGGTTTTCGGCTGTGCCTTCAGATGGCTTTGCGCACTCACTTTAAT
>NZ_KV794939.1:105695-194270 GCF_001808875.1 Neisseria sp. HMSC064E01 | reverse complement strand
TGGGCGAATATTAAGCGGTATCTGCGAACCGTATTGTCTGATTACGCCCGATTTGACGATGCGCTACTGTCCTATTTTGATTTTAATTGACTATAAATTTAAATCAGGACAAGGCTGCGAAGCCACAGACCGTACAGATAATACGAAACCGATACACATCCAACCCAACACACATCATTCAAAAAACAAAAGAGCCTGCATAAAGCAGGCCCTTTATTTAAACTAATCGTACTAGATTAGAATTTGTGACGCAGACCAACCAGACCGGCGGTAGATTGAGTTTTGTCGCCACCTTTGCCTTCTTTCAACCAGCCGGCAGAAACAAGAGCAGAAGTACGTTTAGAGAAGTCGTAATCAGCACCAACAATTACTTGGTTGTATTGGCTGTTACCTTGTTTCACGCCGTTTTCTTTAGCTTTGAAGCCGTGAGCGTAAGACAGACGAGGCATTACGTTACCCATACGGTAGCCGCCAGTTACAGCAACTTCAGTACGTTCGTTTTTCTTAGCATCAGCTACGTCAGCTTTAAAGCCTTCGTATTGACCGGCAACAGAAACCAGTACGTTGTTAGCATCGTAACCACCTACCAGACGGTGTGCTTGGTAGTCTTTGTAAACGCCAGAACCCAAAGTAGTGTTGCTGTTGAACAGTTCCAGATGATCGTCGCTCAAAACTTTACGTTTTGCAAAAGTACCAGCGTAGCGACCGAAGAAACCAGAGTTTTCATAGTTCAGACCCAAGTCGAAAGAGTGACGGGTTTTCACGTCATGAACATGTCTGTCCTCAGGGTTAGCATTGTCGCGTGGTTGGTATTGAGCGCTTGCGCTGAAACCAGCAAATACTGGAGAGTCGTAACGTACAGATACTTTACGCTCGTCAACACGTTTCAGTTTACCGAATTGCAAAACTGATGCATTCGCGTCGCTAGATTCCCAAGGATCTACGCTGTCGCTGTTGTCTTTCAGAGCAGTGTTCAGTTTACCTGCGCGAACTTTACCGAAGCCGCCTTCCAAACCGATGAAGGATTCACGAGTACCCCAACCTTTGTCAGTACCGGCAACAGAAGTATTTTGCTCTACTTGCCAGATAGCATTCAGGTTGTTGCTCAGGTGTTCGTGACCTTTGAAACCGATACGGGAACCAAAGTCAGCAATTTCAGTTGCAGTTTTATTTTTGGTGCTTACGTGATTAACAGTTTCTTTAGTGCGAGAAACTTCAACACCGGCTTTAACTTGACCGTACAGAGTCACGTCAGCCATAGCTGCAACAGGCAAAGCTGCCAAAGTCAGAGCAATCAGAGATTTTTTCATTGCTGTATTCCTTTTCTATCGTGAAGAAATAACTTAAGCAGACCCGGATAGAATCCGCTTAGGCTTTACATTATCGCTGGAATCAGCGATTCCATGACTCTCACTATAATTGTTCCTCTCTAAAAAAACAAACTTTATTCACTACCCCTACTGACCGCCTGACCTCACAGCACCCGCATTACAACAAGGCATTCTCAATATTTTCCTTATAAATCATGATGTAATATTGAATTGCCCGCTGTTTGCATTTTTACAACACACTTTTCCTAAACGGTCGTTTTTGGAGATTGGCTGTTGTTTTTTGGCTAACTCGGGTAAACGAGTAAATTAAGAGAGAATCAGTATGTACTCTCTTAAAGCGTGCAATTTATAGGCTTAGCCAGTCATGCACATTGGAAATACCCACTCTTTTAAGATGGAAGTATGCATTCTCCTCTTTTGATTTACGATTTCACTGACGTAGCATCAGCATTACCTATGCTGCTCCTCCAAAGAAAAGGTCGTCTGAAATCTGTGTAGCGTTTTCAGACGACCTTTTACAATTTGCACATACAAAGCTAGGAAACCAAATTTTCCAAAGGACTGGTCAGAATATCTATGTTGTATCGGATTGCTATACCTTACTCATGTAGTGTGTGCTTTATCCACAAACGGGACATTACTAAAAAAGATTCCCTATAAGCGGACACTTTGTTTTCAGACGACCTCACAACCATGCCGGCATTTCAGGACGAATGATACCGAACTCGGACGGATAATCCACTCTGGTCAGATACAGCCCATCAGGCATAAAAGTCGGCGGGGCTTTTAATCGGCTGCGCTCTTCGATTAAGTCCTGAAATCCGGAAACGCTAAGCCTGCCGCTACCAACATAAACCAATGCCCCCATGATATTACGCACCATATGATGCAAAAAGGCATTGCCGTGTAAGTCTAGTTTTAAGAATTGCGGTGTACCGCTGATTTTTGCACTATACAGGGTCTTAACGGGTGATTTTGCTTGGCATTCGGCAGCACGAAAGCTGGAGAAATCATGTTCGCCTTCTAATAATAATGCCGCCTGCTGCATTTTTTCAGGATCAAGTTTGAGGTGCGTCCACCCTACTTTACCTTGCAATATCGGGGAGCGGACGGGAGATGATTCCAAAAGGTAACGATACCTTCTACCGTATGCATCAAAGCGGGCGTGAAAATGTGGGGCAACCTGCTGCGCGAACAATACAGCCACACCTTCAGGAAGATAAGCATTGACGCCCCGCACCCACGCCTGCTCGGGACGAATTACTGAGGTATCGAAATGGACGACTTGCGCAGTCGCGTGTACGCCCGTGTCGGTTCGTCCGGCAACAATGGTTCGGATAGTCTCGCCTGCAATTTGGCTGAGTGCGCTTTCCAATACCGTCTGGACAGTGGGCAAACCGTCGGCTTGTTTTTGCCAACCGTAAAATCGACTGCCGTCATAAGACAGGGTTAATGCCCATCTTTGTATGGTTTTTGTGGATAATGATTCGGTGTATGCAGTCATATGTCGTCTGAAAATAATAAAAGATGCCGTTTTCACAGCATCTTTTATTTTAGCATTGTTTAATTTCGATTTACTTGCTGATATTAGGCATTCAATTCGTTCATCAATGCTTCGGCTTTATGACGGATCTCACCGCTTGCGTCTTCCAGCAATTCAGTCAACGTCTCGCGGGCAGCATCGGGATCGCCGATTTCAACATACATTTTAGCCAGGTCATATTTAGCCTCCAGCGGAGCCGTCATACCGACGGACTCGGAGATGAAGCCTGATTCAAAACCGGAATGTTCATTACTGCTGTCTGCAGTATCTTCCACACCCAGATTTTCCCATTCGATGGTTTCGTCAGCGCTGGCTTCTTGAGTATTTTCAATACTGAAATCTTCGCCATCTTGGAATGCCAAAGGTTCGTCTTGCTTAATCTCAAACGGTTGAGTATCGGCTTCGGGCTGTGGCTGCTCTGTTTCTTCAACAACGAAATCCAGTGCTTCTTCTGAGCTATCTGCCTGTTTGTCTGCTGCTTCAACTTCAGACAAAGCTTCTTCTTGTATATCAGCAACTTCAACTTCAGACGACGTTTCTTCTTGCGCACCTAATTCAGGGAAAGGCTCGATGGCTTTAACTGTTTTCGGCTCTTCCGCAAAGAAATCCCAACCCTCTTCCGATTCTTCGGATTTGGTTTCGGCTTCTTCTGTTTCTACTACGTCAATTGTTTCCGACTTAGGCTCTTCAATCTCCACTTCGAATGGGATTGGCTCTTCTTCCGGTGCTTGTGGCTGAGCTTCTGACAGGTCGTCTGAAACAGATGGTGCTACAAAAGAGGAAACGTATGGGGCCTCTTCCTCATGAGCAACCTCTTTTTCTACTGCTTCTACTTCAGCAGCTCTGTCTTCCATTACAACAGCAACATGTTGATATGGATTTTCCGGCTCAGGCTCATATACGCTTTCGGTAGATTCGACAGTATCCCAATCGATATCACGGCGTTTTTCGGTTTCTTCGTCGATGGTTACGGCGCTAGACACGATGCTGGCTTGAGTATTGTCCAGTTCGTTCAGGTCCAGATCGACGTTTTCTTGTGCAGGTTCGGCAACAGGAGTCGGCTCATTAAAGAATACTTCATCATCGAAATCATCTTCAATTTCCAAACCATCTTCTTCAGGTTTGGGAGCTTCTACTACAGTTTGCGGAACTGCTGCTTGTGGTTGTGGCTGCAGTTGTGGTGCAGCAGCGGCAGGGAACACATCATCTTCGATACTGATATCGAGATCGTCTTCATCCTGCTCATCTTCATTTATCGCACCAACAACAGACGTAGGCGCGACAGCGGATTTCTTACGTTTGCCCAACAAGAACAACAGCAGGAACAAACCTGCAAAGGCTGCGCCACCAATCAACAACCAGCGCCATAAACCGCTGTCTTCTGAAACTGCTTCCTCTTGTTGTTGTTTTTCTGTGGCAACTGCCGAGGCAATACGCGCTTCTACGTCAGCTTGTGCCTGAGAAATTTCTTGGGGTTCCGCGTTTACTACTGCAGACGATGCATCTGGCTCGGGCAGGACTTTCACTTGCTCTGCAGATGCTGCGCTTGCTTCGGCTTTATTTTGCTCTGGAGCGCTCGCCGCCGTTACCGCCGGTTTATTTTCGGGCTTGGCTTCTTGTACCGGCTCAGCTTTTTTATCCTCTTTTTTATTTTCTACTTTAGGGCTTTCTACCGGAACCTCTTTAGGGGCTACTGTAGGAGTTGTTGTGTTACCCGCCTTTTCAGACGACCCTTGAGCTTGAGGTTTATTGGCTTCCTGAACCGGAGGTTTGACTGGAGCAGGCTTGGACGCAGTCGATTTCATATCGCTATGCATCGGGATGTACAACACTTTACCTGCAAGCATACGGTCTGCATCTTTACCGATGAAAACACCGGGGTTCGCCTTAACCAATGCTTGTATGGTTTGCTCAACAGTCATGCCTTGCGGGCGGATTTTGGTGGCAATTTCAGTCAGAGTCTCACCCTGACGAACCAGATGCTGCTTGCCATAACGAATCTCGGTTCCATTGGCACGGGCAGCAGGTTGTTGCTGTTGTCTTGATGGCTGAGCCTGCGCTGCTTTATTGGTATTGTTTTTATCTTTTTTTGCAGCTTCCTTGCGACCGGCTTCGCTTTGATTTCCGTTTTGTATCGCACGATTGATGCGGTCGCGCGCGGCTTGGCGATCAAATTGAGAATGGTATGAATTGTTGTCAGCCGAAGAATTGGAATTAGATGCAGATTCACTGCGTGCGCGGCTTGAACCATCCGTTTTGCCGGAATAGCCCGCAGGATCAATGATGGCTGTGTATTCGCGTGATTGCGAACCTGCGCCGACTTGGAAAATCAACACAGGATCTTTAATCGCTTTGTTTGAGCGGATGGTCACGACTGCTTTGTCGCCTGACTTATGAACACTGGTACGCAAATTGCTATTGGAAACAGTTGCTTTTCCGCCTTTCAACAGCGCTTGAGCCTCGTCACCGGTTACGGTGATACTGCCTGAAAACGGCTCGCCCAGGTGTGATTGGACGTTCAACCCGCCAAGCCCGGCACTCGCACCAAACGACACTACCAAGGCCACAGATGCCGCGATTAATTTGATTTTGTGATGGTTTTTCAAAACTTGTCCCCTGTGTAAAATGACAATCCTGCTAGAACTGCTACATACTTAACCGTATATTACGATATATTACGTTATGATATCTTCTAAAGTCGCAGTCTGCCAAGTAATCCGATGAATTAAGTGATGAAACAAACGAGAAATTAACAGGTTTGTAATTTCTGTGTTTCTTTTTTACAAATCTTACTGATAACATAGTTTATCATCCCAACAGCATTTTTCAAACCCCTTTTTTAGATTATCGCCCGCCTGCATCGGCAATTTCGTTTCAAGGTGGTGCAAAAAGGTAAGGCTGCCTGTATGATTAGCGTTTGACCGATTGGTTTCATCTTTTTTTCTTTGTTTGATTATGAAAGTTTTAAGCGATTTATTAGCAGTCATTTTGTTTTTCCTGACTTACACGATAACGAAAAACATGATTACTGCCACTGCAGTTGCCGTCGTATTCGGCATTTTGCAGGCTGGTTTTACTTACTGGAAATACAAAAAACTCGATACGATGCAATGGGTCGGCCTGATCCTGATTGTTGTATTCGGCGGCGCAACCATTCTACTCCGTGATGACCGTTTTATCATGTGGAAACCAACCGTTTTATTCTGGATTGGCGCATTGGTTTTACTGATCAGCCATTTAAGTGGAAAAAACGGACTAAAAGCGACTATGGGCAAAGAGTTGGAGCTGCCCGAACATGTTTGGAGCAAACTGACTTATGCCTGGGTCGCATTCATGATATTTTTAGGTATTGCCAACTGGTTTGTGTTCACCCACTTCAAAGAACAATGGGTAAATTACAAAATGTTCGGCTCTACCGGCTTTTTGTTTGTTTTCTTTATCGCTCAATTTTCTTATTTGAGCCGGTATTTACCCAAGAAGGATAATTGATGGAATATTACATGCTACTGGCTACTGATGCCGACGATGTCCACGAAGCGCGCATGGCAGCACGCCTTGCTCATCTGCAACGTCTGGAAGCTTTGAAGGCAGAAGGACGTCTTCTGACCGCCGGCCCCAACCCTCTTCCCGACAATCCGGAGCGCGTGTCCGGCAGCTTGATTGTGGCTCAATTTGAATCTTTGGATGCCGCTCAAGAATGGGCGGAAAAAGACCCTTACGTCGATGCGGGCGTCTACGAAGAAGTATTGATCAAACCGTTCAAAGCCGTATTCAAATAATGGATATGCGCGAAGCCATTGAAGGTCGTCTGAAAACGCTGAATCCTGTTTTTTTTGACTTTCAGGATGACAGCCATCTGCATGCGGGTCACGCGGGAAACAAAGGAGGCGGGCATTATACCGTCGTGGTCGTCAGTGAAGCTTTCGGCGGCATCAGCCGCCTCAACCGCCAACGCACCATTAAAACTTTACTGCACGATCTGTTTTCAGAAGGACTGATTCACGCATTAAGTATCAAAGCGGCTACCCCTGACGAATACTTCCACTAATTACAAACATACTGGACATAAAAAGAGAAAATTATGAAGAAAAAACATCTCATCTCTATGCTGATGACTGCCCTGGTTTCCGGCAGCCTTTCTGCCCAAACTTTGGTTACTGTTAACGGTCAAGCCATCGACAGCAGCGTCATTGATGCCCAAGTTGCCGCGCTGCGTGCAGCAAACAACAAAATTCCCGATTCTCCCGAGCTGCGCAGAGAACTGACCGAGCGCCAAGTCATCAACACCGTCGTATCACAAGAAGCCAAACGCCTGAAACTCGACCAAAGCGCCGAATTCAAACAAGCTTTGGAACACGCCCGTACCGATGCCAAAAAACAAGGTGCCGATAAAAAAGCACATTTCAAAACCGAATGGGCTGCATTTGAAAGCGATTTACTTGGACAAGCTTATGCGATTCACGTCCTCCGTCAAAATCCTGTTCAAGAAAAAGACGTTAAAACCGCTTACGATAATTTCAGCAACTTCTACAAAGGCACTCAAGAAGTACAACTGGGCGAAATTATTACCCGTACCCAAGCTGATGCTCAAAAAGCCATTTCTGATTTAAATGCCAAGAAAAGCTTTGCCTCCGTCCTGAAACAATATTCAATAGATGAACGCGCCAAACAAGCGGGCGGCATCCAACAAGGTTATGTTCCCTTAAAAGATTTGCAAGAAGCCGTTCCCCCGCTCTATGCCGCAGTTAAAGATTTGAAAAAAGGCGCGCACACTACAACGCCTTTGCAAGACAGTGACGTATATGCTGTTTTCTATGTCAACGACCGTCGTGACGTGAAACTACCGACTTATGACGAATCCAAAAACGACATAGCCAGAGACCTGCAAACATCCCGCGTCGATGAAGCGCTCCAAGCTCTGCTGCAAAAAGCCGCAATTAAATAACTGCCTACGGAGTTTTCACAATGAAACACCAAACTGCCGCCGCAGTCATCATGGCGACGGCTGTTGCCGGATTCGCCGTCGCCAAAGCGCCTGATATTGACCCAGCGCGTATAGACGGCGAAGTCGCCCGCATTCTCAAGCAAGCCGAACAGCATCCTGACTCAAAACAGCAGCCTGATGGCAAAGTGGTCCGCCAAGAAGTTGTCAAACACTTGCAAAGCATAGAAATTCTCAAAAATGCCGCGCTCAAAGCCGGATTGGATAAAGACCCCGAGGTCCGCAACCAATTCCTCACTATGGAAGCGGAATTTTACGCGGCGCAATATGCCGACTATCTGAAGCGCACTGCCGAAATCAGCAATGCTGAATTATTGAAGTTTTACGATCAGCAAACCCGTATGATCAAGATTCAGCAGGTTAGCTTCGACACGCCCGAAGAAGCACGAGCAGCACAAGAATTGCTCTTGAAAGGCTTGTCATTTGAAGAATTGACGAAACGATATCCGAATCAGCAACCCGCATCCGACGACTTCGTTATGGCCAGAAAACTGCGCCAACCGCTTGCAGGCATCTTGGGACCCATGAATCGGGGAGAAGTCACACGTGATCCGGTTGAAATTGAAAACAAGTTCTTCCTGTTTAAAATCAGCGAAGTACAAAAAGACCCTCAAGCACCGCCATTTGATCTGATTCGCGATCAACTCACCCAGCTGCTGAAAGAAGATAAAGCCCAACAGCAAATTCACCAGCTATTGCGTGAAAACGGTATCGAGCAATAACACGCACTGAAACGATACGGACTTCGGTAAAACCACGCCGTCCCGGTTTAAAGCAGATTCCCATATAAAAAGGTCGTCTGAAACCTTAAAACAGGTTTCAGACGACCTTTCGTTTGATATGCTTGATTCGATTAACCCGGTTTGCCATCCGCACGCGGACGGATGAGCCAAGGGATGTATTTCCATGCGTAAAGCAGCAGCGCCAGTGCAAACAGGACTGAGGAAGTACGGATACTGTGAACATAACCGGTACCGCCGACAAAAATCGCGACCATACGGATAACCGTGGAAGCAATCATCAGCCAAAAGGCAATGGGTACGGACTTAGGCGGCGGGTAGATAGAGTTGCCGGTATGCCCGAGCGCGGTGCGCGCCATCATCCCCAAGGTCAGGACGCCGATACCACCGACACCGATAAGGTGTACGCCGAGATTAAGGAACGAGACGTGAAAGTAAGAAGCTCCGACGGCAATCAGCCCCAAACCAGTGAACAAATAACCCGCAAACAAAATCCACAGCATCGGCTCTTTCAAAACGGCTTTATACCACCAGCGGTAAACCTGTACGGTAAAAATCACGCCCGCTGCAAAGGCAAAAGCAGATGAAAGCCAAGGCAGGGCATGGTGCGCCATCAGCATGGCAGTCAGCATGGGCAACCAGAGGGACGCGTGAGCGACCCACATCGGGCTGGGGATTTGCGGAACGTTCAGGCGTTTGGAGGTAAAGAAAGAAATAATCCGCATACCGATAAGGCCGATAAAGCCCGCGACCATAATCAGACCGGATTGCAACCCGCTGAGAAGTGCGGCTGCGTTTCCGGCATGCAGTTGGAAGTGGAATGCGGCATGCGTGCAGCCTAGGACGACGATAGCGAATACGGCGACGTAGTTGCGTTTGTTCTTAGACCGGATAACAGGCAATGCCATGCAAACCGCGCCGTACCAGAAAAACAGCGTACCGAGTATGCCGCTTGCGGTTGCACCCCAACCCGGGATGAAAACAGCAATCCGCGCTGCGAGCCAAAGTGCGGTCAATCCGACTAAAACGCCGCCACGCGTAGGCGGCTGCCCCGTCCAAGTGGCAACGGCGGTCAACAGAAAGGCGATGACAACAAGTCCGGCATAGCCCCAAATCATTTCATGGGCGTGCCAGTAAAAGCCGCGCAACTCTCCCGTACCCGTATAGCCGAAGCCCCAAAGCAGGATGGACAGCGCGCCGTATAGTGCCGCCAGTGAGTAGAACGGGCGGAATGCCATTGCCCAAACAGGGTGTTTGAAAAAGGCGGTCATGGTAGTTCCTTGGTTTGTTTTTTGGAATGGTTTGTTTTAGGTTTGAATAGACAGGAGGGTCGTCTGAAAACACTAAAATCGTGCTTTTGGACTTTTCAGACGACCTTTTTTATCAGATTCCTTCGGGTTCCGGCAAAAACGGCTCGACTGCGGGAAACAGTTCGCGTTCTTCAAAACGGGCATGGTCGCGTAGGGTAACGGCAAAGTCCTTATTCCATGCTTCGTTAAGATATTCAGGATTTGCCATCATACTGCGCAGTTTGGCGTGTTCGGCTTCGAAACGTTCGCGCATCGCAACGGGAATATTCTGCCAATGCGGGGCGAACATGGTTTCTTCTTCGACAAAATGCGGTTCCAATTCAAGGAAATGGGCTTCAAGCTCTGTTTGATGGCTTTCAGCGGGCGCACGCAGGAGGCGGACACAGAGCGAAAGGGCGTGATGGTGTTCGCGGGAAAGTTCGATAAGTGCTGGATGGCGTTTTAACGGCTTCATAATATTTGATTATAATGATAACAAATTATCAAACTGCACTGGATTAATTTAAATGTTTCGGATATTATGAAACTTAATCATATATAAAGTCAAACACATAACGGCGACAGTTCTCCACTATGGACACTGCCGCCGTTCCAAAAAATAATTATATTCTGAACAGAGAAAACCATGTATCTGACGCAACATACGGATTATGGTCTGCGGGTATTGATTTATGCGGCCGTAAACGACGATTCGTTAGTCAATATCGGAACCATTGCCGAAGCCTATAACATTTCCAAAAGTCATCTGATGAAAGTCGTCACCGCACTTGTCAAAGGCGGATTTCTGACCAGTATAAGGGGAAAAGGAGGCGGACTGCGCCTGGCAGATACTCCCGATAAAATTAACGTTGGTGCGGTCGTGCGTCACCTTGAGCCCATGCAAGTTGTTGAATGCATGGGAGAAAACAACGAATGCCTGATTACCCCATCCTGCCGCCTGACCGGCATTTTGGGCGGAGCAATTAAGGCTTTCTTTGCGCATTTGGACGGGTTTACTTTGCAGGATCTGCTCAATAAACCAACCTACGATTTACTTTACGAACCCAAAATCGACATCATTGTAGAAAAAATAGACGACAAATCGGCATAACCCGCCCTGCTGATGTTTTGGGTGTTCTGATTAAAAATCTGCACAATCAAAAATAGAAATGCCTGGTAACTCTTGTAATCATGGCATTTCGCAAATATCAGGTTTTCAGTTTTCAGACGACCTTCGGGAAGTATGCAAATAGATCTATTGTTCTATTCAAACGCCCGCCAATCGCTCCTCAATAACGACGAAAATCAATCTAAAAACACAAACCCATCAATAAAATAATCTTTTTTCAGCTTTTTCTTCTCTAAAATACTCTATCAACATCACTTGATTTGCACACAAAATTGTAAATTTATGAACTTTTCCGGCTGAACAATTTCCAATTCAGTTGACTGAGGCATCGCTTCCTCTTTTTCTTTTGTTTCGTTGTGATAATGAATAGCAATATCAAAACATTGCATTGTACATATTAATCCTTGGGAATATTTCGAAAAAAATATTCACTTAAAAAACAAATGAAAAAATAGGTTGCAAACAAAAATTGTTGCTATTATCATGCGTCGATTATGAATAAAGACCGAATTTTAATCCCAGTAGCCGTCATTACCGTATCATTGCTTCACGCGGGTTTGATTGCGCTTTTGTGGGAAACATACAAACCGCTTATACCGGAAATGGCAAATATTGAGTTTGTCGATTTGGCGGATTTGGGTGGTGGCGACGGAGGTGGAGACGGCACCCCCGAAGGCGAAGGTGCGCCTGCCGCTCCCGAAAAAACGCCCGAACCGCAAAAACCTAAGCCACAGCCTAAACCCAAACCGCTCGAACAGCCCAAACCACAGTTTAAGCCGGTCATAACAAAAAAAGCGGATGCTGATATCCAGCAGCCGAAAGAGAAGCCCAAGCCGGTTGAAAAACCAAAGCCTGAGCCAAAACCCGAACCCAAACCGGAACCGAAGCCTGAACCTAAACCCGAACTACGTCCAGAGCCTAAACCCCAACCCAAACCAGAATCCAAGCCTGCACCTAAAGCCTCGGACTATACCAGCAGCAGTAAAACCGGGCCGAATACTGCGGAAAACGGTAAAGGCAACGGACAAGGTAAGGCTCCTCATGGCGACAGCAAAGGAAACGGCGGAGGCAACAAAGGCCCTGGTAACGGACAAGGTGAAGGCAGCGGCCCCGGCAGTGGTGGCAACAAAGGCGAACATGGTTCAGGTAGTGGCAGTGGAGGAGGTTCCGGCGGTGGAAATGGCCCTGGAACAGGACCGGGTAGTAGTAGAGCCAATCCCGTTAAAGGCGGCACTTGCCATATTCCTAAACCGCCATATCCGCCTATAGCGGCAGAAAACGGAGATACAGGTACAGTTATGCTGAGTGTCTTGGTTGGCCCAGGAGGAAAAGTTGCTGAAGTTAAAATTTTAAAACGCAGTGGCTCTAATGCTCTTGACCAAGCTGCCCGTAAAGCAGTTAAAAATGGTGCTTGCAATGCCTCTGTCTGGACTGAATTCCGAGTCCCGGTCTCTTTTACTCTTGAGTAATCGGGCGCAACACCTTTATCGACAAAAGTTTTAATTTACTTGGAAAATTTGGAAAAATTATGGATTTAAAAACAATATTCGAATCAGGCGATTTTGTCCTGATCAGTGTATTCGTGTTGATGTTAGTAATGAGTATCGTGACTTGGTGTCTGATTATCCTGCGCTCCATCAAACTAAAAAAAGCCAAAACCGCCAACGCGCTCGTTAAAACGCAAATGCTTAACGCCTTTACGCTTACCGAAGCTGTGCAAAAAGTGAAAGATATTGATGCGCCCATGAGCCGCGTAGCGGACGAATCCCTGCGTGCTTATCAGAGTTATCATCAAAGCAACGCGAAAACACTCACTACTGAGCTGCCTTTGAACGAATACCTCGTCATTCAAATCCGAAACAGCATGGAACAAAACATGCGCCAGTTTGATTACGGCATGACTGCTTTGGCATCCATCGGTTCAACTGCCCCGTTTATCGGCTTGTTCGGTACGGTTTGGGGGATTTACCACGCCTTAATCAATATCGGTCAAAGCGGTCAAATGAGCATCGCTGCGGTAGCCGGTCCGATCGGTGAGGCATTGGTATCAACCGCCATCGGTTTGTTTGTCGCCATCCCTGCTGTCTTGGCATACAACTTCCTCAACCGCGGCAAGAAAACCCTCTCTCAAGATATGGACGCTTTTGCACATGATCTGCACGTCCGCCTGTTGAATCAAAAGGACTAAATTATGGCATTCGGCTCAATGAATTCCGGCGATGATGCACCGATGTCGGACATCAACGTTACGCCTTTGGTCGATGTGATGCTGGTGTTGTTGATTGTTTTCATGATCACCATGCCTGTATTGACCCACTCGATTCCTTTGGAATTGCCGACCGCTTCGGAAAAAGCGGCAAAGCAGAAGGAGAAGCAGCCTAAAGATCCGCTGCGACTGACGATAGATGCCAACGGCAGCTACTATGTCGGTGGTGATTCTGCTACTAAAGTCGATATTGATACGGTGATTTCACGTTTGAAAACCGAGAAGCAGGAAAATGCGGATACCATCATAGCGATTGCGGCTGATAAAGCAGTCGAGTACGAATACGTCAACAAGGCACTCGAAGCCGCGCGTGAAGCAGGTATTACCAAAGTCGGTTTTGTAACCGAGACCAAAGCACAATAATTACCGATAGCAAGCTAAAAGGTCGTCTGAAAAGCATTCCTACTTTTTAGACGACCTTTTCTATATATAAACATTGCCAAGATAGCACCTAAGTCATGACCAACTTTGGCATCCTCTCTTTTTCTTCAGTGCATAAATGAACCACGATTCTCATAAATTCGACTGCCTGAACAACTCTCAAGCCTGCCCTACCCAACCTTTTCTATTGAGCAAATTTAAACATAAAGCTGGCATTGTTCCATTCAAGGACAAAAGGTCTTCTGAAATTTGTACGGCTTGCAGTCTGAACACTCTTAATAGTTAATAATAGTATTCAAGCAAGCGATTATAAATCCCCCTCTTCCCCGCTTCCTTTATAACATAATCGCCAAATTGGATTAACATCCATCCCAAATAAAGCGATCAAATCATCTTGATAGAGGAACAAGCAATATACGCAGCACACACCCTCGATCAAACATCTTTATTTCAATTCTCCATGAAATAAAGGTCGTCTGAAACTGGATAAATGGTTAAAAAAAGGGCAAACCCGATTGGGTTTGCCCTTTTTCATTACAAGACTTAATGCACGTCTTTCCAATATTCTTTTTTCAGGAAGTATGCCAAAGGCAGCATCACTGCAAACAAGAACATCAGCACGATATAACCGGTACGTTTGCGCTGAAGTTGCGCCGGTTCGCCCATGTAAACCAAATAGTTCACCAAATCGCGTACATAAGCATCGTACTCTGTTTGGATGACTTTACCGTTTGGCAAACGACGGCTGTGTGCGCCGGTAGATTCCCAATAAAGTTTGGGTTTCGATACGCCATGCTCATCTTTAACCATGACCGGTTGACCTTTGGCATCCAACTCAACCGCTTGAACGCCTTGTTGCTCCCACAATGGGTGTGGCATACCGACTTTATCGAATACGACGTTGTTCCACCCGTTCGGACGGGTCGGGTCTTTATAGAAGCCGCGCATATAGGCATACAGATAATCCGCGCCTTTAGAGCGGGCAATCAGCGTCAGATCCGGAGGAGCCGCACCAAACCATTTGGCAGCATCTTTAGGATTCATCGCCGCCAGCATGACATCACCGACGTTGTCTGTCGTAAACATCAGGTTTTTCTTGATTTCTTCGTCAGTCAAACCGATGTCTTTCAGACGGTTGAAGCGCATACCGCTTGCCGAGTGGCAGGATAAGCAGTAGTTGGTGAAAATTTGAGCACCGCGCTGCAAGCTGACTTGGTCGCGCAGGTCAATCTCGACTTTTTCATAGTGTCCGCCACCGCTGGCGACGGCGGCACTCATAGGCACTGCCAATAACAAGGCAGCAAACCAGTTTTTCAGGGTATGTTTCATTTTCGCTGCCCTCATCAGATATTGGTTGCAAACAGGTAAGCACCTACTGCGGTAATACCGACATAAACAAAGAACATGATTTTTTGTTTAGTGGTGCTCATGGTTACACGTTCTGGAACCGGTTTGTTTGTATCCAGTTTGGTGTAGAACGGCATACCTAAGAAGAATGCAAAATAGACGACAGACAGAATGCGCGCAACCAAAGTACGGGTGTCATTTGCTACTAACGCACCCAAGATACCCAGGCCGATGAAGGAAATGATGAACAAAACCAATGCAATTTTGAAAATCGGACCACGGTAGCGGACAGATTTCACCTCACCTTTATCCAACCAAGGCAACAGGGCAATCAGGACCACTGCCGCACCCATACCGATTACACCCCAAACCTGAGTACCGAGGAATGAAGGAATCGCACGCAAAATAGCGTAGAACGGGGTAAAGTACCATACCGGCGCAATGTGCGGCGGTGTTTTCAGCGCGTTTGCCGCGTCAAAGTTCGGGGCTTCAAGGAAGTAGCCACCGCCCTCTGGAGCGAAGAACAATACGGAGCAGAAAACAATCAGGAATACGACAACGCCCAAGATGTCTTTGACGGTGTAGTATGGATGGAAAGGAATGCCGTCGAGCGGAACACCGTTTTCATCTTTGAGTTTCTTGATTTCCACGCCGTCAGGGTTGTTTGAGCCGACTTCGTGCAAGGCGATGATGTGCGCCACGACCAAACCGAGCAACACTATCGGCACAGCGATAACGTGCAGCGCGAAGAAGCGGTTCAGAGTAACGTCGGAAACATTGAAGTCGCCACGAATCCAAGTGGATAAATCAGGACCGATGACAGGAATGGCGGAGAACAGGTTAATAATCACCTGCGCGCCCCAGAAGGACATTTGACCCCAAGGCAGCAGGTAGCCCATAAAGGCTTCAGCCATCAATGCCAAGAAAATCAAGGAACCGAAAATCCACACCAATTCGCGCGGTTTTTTGTACGAACCGTAAATCAAGCCGCGGAACATGTGCAGGTATACGACGATGAAGAAGAAAGATGCGCCGGTGGAGTGCATATAGCGGATAATCCAGCCGCCGGACACGTCGCGCATAATGTACTCTACTGCGGTAAAGGCAGCAGGCAGGTGATAGGCATTCAGGTTGCCGTCCGGTTTGTAGTTCATGGTCAGGAAGATACCGCTGACGATTTGAATTACGAGGACAAGCAGAGCCAAAGAGCCGAAGTAGTACCAGAAGTTGAAGTTCTTCGGCGCGTAGTATTGAGCCAAATGCTCATTCCACATTTTAGACAGAGGGAAACGAGCGTCCGTCCAGTCTAACAATGCTTTTGCTTTGTTATTGGTTTGGTTTGCCATAATTATCGTTCCTTATTTTTAGTCTTCGCCTACCAAGACTGTCGTATCGCTCAGATATTTGTAGGGCGGAACAACCAGGTTGGTCGGTGCAGGAACACCTTTATACACGCGGCCTGCCATGTCGAATTTCGAACCGTGGCAAGGGCAGAAGAAGCCGCCTTTCCAGTCTGCTCCCAAATCGGCAGGGGCAACGTCGGGACGGTAGGTCGGCGAGCAGCCCAAATGGGTACAGATACCGATGGCTACAAGGATGTTCGGCTTAATCGAACGGGTCTCGTTTTTAGCATATTCGGGCTGTTGATCCGCATCCGAATTAGGGTCAGCAACCGCGCCGTTCAAACTTTTCAGATCTTTGAGCTGCTGATCTGTGCGGTTAACCACCCAAATCGGCTTACCTTGCCATTCGGCAGTCAACATTTGTCCGGATTCGATTTTACTGACATCGATTTCGACGGCAGCACCTGCGGCCTTGGCTTTTTCCGATGGGAAAAAGCTTGCCACGAAAGGCGTAGCTACGCCCAAAGCCGCCACACCGCCCGCGCCGCATGTAGCCAGCGTCAGAAAGCGGCGGCGACCGCTATTGATTTCTTGATTATCCATTATTCAGTCGTCCTAAAATTTTGGGAATACCGAGCCATTAAACGATGTAATTCTACCTAGTTTGCCGTGATACTCAAAGCATTATTTAAATTAAGGTAAATTTTCATGACGATTATCAAGACTTAGGCGGGATTATCTTCATCGAAATGACAGATTTCCAACTCGAAATGCCGGGCTACGGCTTCGCCCAGGGCGCGGATGCCGTAACGCTCCGTCGCATGGTGTCCCGCGCTGACAAAGGCAACGCCTGTTTCATTGGCAAGATGAAACTGCGCTTCCGAGATTTCTCCGGTCAGATAAGCATCGACACCTTCGTCTATGGTCGTCTGAAAAAATCCCTGCGCACCGCCGGTACACCATGCAATGCGTTTGATTTCGCGCGACATATCGCCGACGGCTACGGGCTGCCGCCCCAGCGTTGTAGCAACGTGTTGCAGCCATTCAGCCAAAGTCTGCGGCGTTTTCAGACGACCTATATTCAACAGGTTCTGTTCGCCGAACTGCCTTTCGACTTCCCAACCCAACTTATCGGCAAGCTGCGCGTTGTTGCCCAGCACAGGGTGTGCATCCAGCGGCAAGTGATAACCTGCCATATTGATTTGGTGTTGCAATAATGTTTCGATGCGCGCTTTTTTCCAGCCCGTAATCGTTACCGGCTCGCTTTTCCAAAACATTCCGTGATGCACCAAAAGCATATCCGCGCCCTGCTCCGCAGCAAAATCGACCGCCGCCTTGCTTGCCGTTACCGATGTCGCTATTTTGCCGACTTCCGCCCTGCCCTCGACCTGCAAACCGTTGGGCGCATAGTCTTTGAACATTCCGACCTGCAACACCTCGTCGCACCACGCCAAAATATCGTTGCGTTTCGCCATATCATTCCTTTCAACACATAGCGGATTGAATTTCATAAAACAAGACGAAGCTACGCCATCCCAGTTTCAAATCAATTCACCGCATTCATACAAAATCGGACACACATTCTAACCGCAAACCATGACGCGCCCAATCCCCATACCGTTCAACACGCGCCCGCATTTACACCCCGGCATGAAATATTTTAATATTGCCCATCTCAAAAGGTCGTCTGAAAGCGTGAAACCAATGGATTCCATCATCGAACTGCGCCATCTCAAAACCCTGCTGACACTCGAAGAAACCGGCAGCGTATCCCTTGCCGCCAAGCGCGTCTTCCTGACCCAATCCGCCCTTTCACACCAAATCCGCGCGCTGGAAAACTATTACGACACGCCCCTGTTCGAGCGCAAATCCACACCCTTGCGCTTCACGCCCGCTGGCGAACGCCTGTTGCGGCTAGCACGCGAACTCCTCCCGCAAGTTTCCGCCGCCGAGCGCGACCTCGCCCGCATCATTGAAGGCGAAGCAGGCGAATTGCGGCTGGCAGTCGAATGCCACACCTGTTTCGACTGGCTCATGCCCGCGATGGGCGAATTCCGCCCCATGTGGCCGCAAGTCGAATTGGACATCGTTTCCGGCTTTCAGGCAGACCCTGTCGGACTCCTGCTGCAGCACCGCGCCGATCTCGCCATCGTATCCGAAGCCGAAAAGCAAAACGGCATCAGCTTCCGCCCCCTGTTTGCCTACGAAATGGTCGGCATCTGCGCCCAAGACCACCCGCTTGCCGCCAAAACCGTTTGGGAAGCAGAAGACTTCATCGGCGAAACCCTCATCACCTATCCCGTTCCCGACGAAATGCTCGACCTGCCCAAAAAAATATTGTTGCCCAAAGGCATCAACCCGCCGCGCCGCCGTAGCGAACTGACCATCGCCATCATCCAACTCGTCGCCAGCAAACGCGGCATCGCCGCCCTGCCCTACTGGACCGTGATGCCCTATCTCGAAAAAGGCTACGTCGTCCACCGCCAAATCACTGCCAACGGCCTGCAAAGCGAACTCTACGCCGCCACGCGCACCGAAGACGCAGACAAAAGCTATCTCGACAACTTCTGCCAAATCGTCCGCGAACGCAGCTTCGCCGACCTCCCCGGCTTAAGCGAACTGATAATGCCCGGACAGGATTGATGTTTTCTTGAAACAGGGTGTCGTGACATTCTCGCACTTCGATTTCAATATCAAAAGGTCGTCTGAAAACCCAAATCTCAGGTTTTCAGACGACCTTTTTACTTCCTATCCCGATTTAACCTTCTTCGGGCAGTTTGGTGATTTTTACACGCTCAATGCGTTGACCGTCTTTTTCAACGACTTGGAAACGCCAGCCGTGAAAATCAACAAAGTCGCCGACATCTGGAATGCTTTGCAGCTCTTCCATAATCAGTCCCGCGACGGTGTGGAAGTCGGCATCTTCTTCCTGCGGCGGGAGGTTCAGTTGCGGGGCGAGGTCGACGTATTCAAACGAACCGTCCACGGTCAGACTTTCATCGGCATTTTCTTGGACAGCGGATTCTTCTTGGCGTTCAAACTCTTCGGGAAATTCGCCCGCGATGGTTTCCAGCAAGTCTTTCATGGTAACCATGCCCAAAACCGCGCCGAATTCATCGACCACCAAAGCATAATCCGCGCTGCTTTGGCGGAACAATTCAATCGCGCCTAACGCAGTCGTACTGTCCGGCAGGACTAGCGGCTGACGCAGGACGGCTTGGATATTCAGCTCGCCTGTTTCGAGCAGTTGGGCGAGCAGGTCTTTTTTGTTGATGTAGCCCAACGGTTCATCCACACCAGCCTTACCGACAACAAGCAGGCGGCTGTATGGGGTATTTTGCAGCTGGGCGTTTTGCTCTTCGCGGCTTTGAGAGATGTCCAGCCGTTCGATGTCGCGACGCGGAATCATGACGCCGAGGATGGGACGTTCCGCAAGCGTCAGGACGCTACGTATCATGGATTTTTCGTTTTCCTCAAAATGCCCGTCGTCCTCCGCTTCGTCGCCCGCTTTGGCGAGCACGCTTTCGCGTATGCCCATCATACCCAAGACGTTCTCGGCGGTTCGTTTGCGCCACGAGCTGCTGATGTAGTCGTTTTTTCGGCTGTTGCGCTGCGAAATTTGGTTGAACGCTTCAATCAGGATGGAGAAGCCGATAGCGGCGTAGAGGTAACCTTTGGGGATATGGAAATGGAAGGCTTCGGCAATAAGACTGAAACCGATCATCAACAGGAAACCCAAACAGAGCATGACGACGGTAGGATGTCTGTCCACAAACTCAGTCAACGGTTTGCTGGCGGAAATCATGACGGTCATGGCAACGGCAACGGCGCCCATAGCAACGACGATGTGATCGACCATCGCGACGGCCGTGATAACCGAATCGATGGAAAATACTGCATCAAGAATCAGGATTTGGGCAACCACGCCCCAAAACGGCGCGTGTTTTTTCTGGCTGTCGGCAACGGCAAACTGGTTATGCCCTTCAAGGCGTTCGTGCAGCTCGGTGGTGGCTTTGTAGAGCAGGAAGATACCGCCCGCGAGCATAATCATGTCTTTGCCGGAAACGTCCAACCCGCGGATATGAAACAGGGGACGCGTCAGGGTCATGATGTGCGCCATGAAGCCGAGCATGATGATGCGGATAACGACCGCAAGCCCCAAACCGGTAATACGCGCGCGGTCGCGTTGGGCAGGTTTGACCTTATTCGCCAAAATGGCGACGAAAACGAGGTTGTCTATCCCCAAGACGACTTCGAGTACCAGAAGCGTGGCAAAGCCTATCCAAGTATGCGGCTCTGCCAACCAACTGAAATCCATGATTTTTGTATTCCTTTGTGTTCAAACGCGAAAAGGCAGCCTGAAACGCTCAAGCTGCCTGATTCATATCGATACGCACGAAAAATGGCGGGCGGTCATGCTGCTCTGCTCTGGGTCTTTCATGTGTGCGTATGTCTCAAGTAAAAGTAATGTAAATAGTTTAACAGTTTGGAAGACGGATGGCAAAAGGTCGTCTGAAAACAAGGAAATTGGCTTTCAGACGACCTCCCAATCGGCTTTAAATAACCTGCTCTTTGTTTTTGGCCGTAGCGGCGTTTTTCGTCATAAAACCGTCTATCGGCGCATAACCCACAAAATCTGCGTTTTCATCCATGATGACTACCCAATCTTTCGTGCGCCCGCTGGTCAGGGGCAGGAAGAACAAAGGTTTGCCGGATGCAGATACTTTGGCTGATTTGACGATATCCGCTTCAGACATATTGCGGGCGGCAGCCAATTCGGACAACGGCTTCATCACGCGGCGGATTTTTTCGCGCTCGGCAGGGCCGTCGGGCAGCCACCAATTCGGACGCATACTCGGTTCGATACCCGTCAGCGACAAGCTCAAGCTTTCATTGCCTTCATCGACATTGGCAGCCTCGCGTACGCCTACGCGCTCTATACCGAACCAAGGCAGGGTTTTGAAGCCATCTTTGGCTTTTGCCAAATCCGCCTTATCGATTTCAGCGGCAGTCACAATATTGATACGGTCGCGCTCAAAAGCTGCGGCAACAGGACGGGCAAGGGATACGCTGTACAAGCCGTAAATCAAAGCGGCAAGCTGAATGGCGCCGATTAAGGAATAATCGACCACGCGCTCGCGCATTTTTTTCTTGGGGCTGGCAAGAATCAGGGTCAACAGCGGACCGCATACGATGTCAACCGATACGACCAACTTATACAAATCCAAGCCGCCGGTCAGCTCAGCATAGGGAAAGGGATACCAGACTTCAAAAACCAGCAATGCCGCCAAGCCCGCTAAAACAAGACTGACAAGCAGATGCAGCGAGGCGCTTTTGACAGCAAAACGCCATCGCGAAACGTGTTGAGTATTTTCCATAATGTTTGTCCGTAACGTAATTATTTGAAATATGATTTTTTGAAAACGTCATTATATCGGAATATAAAAGTTTTGCGGAAAACCAAATAAACATTTTTTTACATATCCCATGTTAAAATCCGCATTCTTCAAATATTTCAATATGATGCTATGCCTACTTCCGATATTGACACAGACGATACGGCTCACGAATACCACGCCGACAATCCCGATTTCCCTTCTAAAACCATTGTGGCGACGCTGTTTATCGGCGCGTTTTTCGGCTATCTCAACGACACGCTTTTAAATGTTGCGCTCACGCCGATTATGAAGGATTTCGGTGTCGACAAGACCACCGTCCAATGGCTGACGACGGGCTTTTTGCTGGTGATGGGTGCGTTCACGCCGATTACGGCGGGCGTGATTCAGTGGTTTGAAACGCGCAAGATGGTGTTGTTTACGCAGGCGACGTTTCTGGCGGGTTCGCTGATTTGCGCGTTTGCGCCGACTTTCGGGATTCTGGTCGCGGGGCGGATGGTGCAGGCGGTGTCTGCCGCGTTTTTCGTGCCGCTTCTGTTTAACGGCATTTTGTCGATTTACCCGCCGAACAAACGCGGGACGGCGATGGGCGTGATTACCATGATGTTCACCGCTGCGCCCGCGATAGGGCCGACGCTGTCGGGCATCATCATCGACCACACGCATTGGCGCGTGCTGTTCGGCTTTACCGCGCCGTTTATGCTGGCGGCGATGGCGTTGGTGGGCAAGTATCTGACGGTCAATTTGAGCAACATCAGCCGTCCGAAGATTGATATTTTGTCTGCCGTACTGTCGATTGCGGGCTTGGGCGGGCTGGTGTATGCGAGCAGTAATTTCGCCCGTCTGCCGCTGGCGGAATTTATCCTGCTGTTTGCCGCCTCCGTCGCGCTGGTGGGCTGGTTCGCATACCGTCAGTCCCGCTTGGCGACGCCGCTGCTGAACCTTCGGGCGTTTGAATATAAGCAGTTCCGCCACTGCGTCGTGATTCTAGCGGGCGCGGTGTTCCTGTTTTTAGGTTTGGAACTGATGATGCCGATGTATACGCAGCAGGTGCTGATGCTGACGGGCACGGCGACGGGGCTGATTCTGATGCCCGCGAGCATCGCCCAAGCGGTTGCCGCGCCTTTGTTCGGCAAACTGCTGGACAAGAAGGGCGGACGGTTTGTCGTGTTGCCCGCCACGGTGATGCTGACGGTGTCGCTGGCGGTGTTGTGGCTGTTTTTGCGGATTGACACGCAAGTCATGATGCTGACTGCCATGTTCACGCTGATGGCGGTGTCCGTCTCCGCCTGCGTAACGGGCGAAACCCACGGCTTGAACGCGCTGCCGAAAAAACTCAATCCCCACGGCGCGGCGATTCTGACTACCATCAACCCGATTGCCGGTGCAATCGGCGCGGCATTTTTCGTCGGCGCAACCAATATCGGCGAAAAACTGTCCTCCGCAGCCTCGCCGCAACAAGCCATACTCGACGGCATCCATCTGGCGATGGGCAGCGCGCTGGTGTTGGGCGCGGTGATGGTGTTTTTCGCTATGCGCCTGAAGCGGCATGAAGCGGACAAGCAAGTTTGAACATAAGGCACTAAACGGGCATTCGAAAGCAGGAGCAAACAGCACAAAGAGGTCGTCTGAAAAAATGCAAAAACCGTCAGGACGACAGGTTATCTCTTGTTTTCTATACCGAAACCGCCCCAGTTTGCTATAATGCCCAATTTCATCAAACCGCAATACCACACTTTAAAGGACAAAAAATGGGTTTTCTGCAAGGTAAAAAAATCCTGATCACCGGCATGATTTCCGAGCGTTCCATCGCTTACGGCATTGCCAAAGCCTGCCGCGAACAAGGCGCGGATTTGGCGTTTACCTACGTTGTCGACAAACTGGAAGAGCGCGTCCGCAAAATGGCCGCCGAATTGGGTTCTGAACTCGTGTTCCGCTGCGATGTCGCCAGCGATGACGAAATCAACCAAGTTTTCGCCGATTTGGGCAAACACTGGGACGGCTTGGACGGCCTCGTCCACTCCATCGGTTTCGCACCAAAAGAAGCCTTGAGCGGCGACTTCCTCGACAGCATCAGCCGCGAAGCCTTTAACACCGCACACGAAATCTCCGCATACAGCCTGCCCGCATTGGCAAAAGCCGCCCGTCCGATGATGCGCGGCAGAAACTCCGCCATCGTCGCCCTGAGCTACTTGGGCGCGGTTCGTGCGATTCCAAACTACAACGTCATGGGCATGGCAAAAGCCAGCCTCGAAGCAGGCATCCGTTTTACCGCCGCCTGCTTGGGTAAAGAAGGCATCCGCTGCAACGGTATTTCCGCCGGTCCGATCAAAACCCTCGCTGCTTCCGGCATTGCCGATTTCAGCAAACTCTTGGGACACGTCGCTTCCCACAACCCGCTCGGCCGCAACGTAACCATCGACGAAGTCGGCAACACTGCCGCCTTCCTGCTCTCCGAACTTTCTTCAGGCATTACCGGCGAAATCACTTACGTTGACGGCGGTTACAGCATCAACGCCCTGAACGATGAAGAGGCGTAATTATTTGTAATATTTCGTAGAAAAAGACAACTTATTACGCAAAAATCCGTCTGAATAAGTGGTGTAAAAAAGTTACACTCCGATTTCAGACGGTTCTTTTTTCATATAAAAGGCGGCATATTTCGGGAATTTTGTCATATATACAAATTTTAACTTTTATAAAATTTGTTTAACGAATAACACGATACCATGCCTGCCGGTTTGGAAAAGCTTGTCCGTCGCTTCGGATGCGCTTTTTTAAAAATTTCACTTTATTATCCACAAACATACAGGAGGACATTTATGTCTATTGCTTCAGAATTTAAACAGTTTATTATGCGCGGCAACGTTATCGACTTGGCAGTCGGTATGGTCGTCGGTACTGCATTCAGCGGCATCGTTAAATCTTTGGTTGACGACGTAATCATGCCCCCTATCGGCCTGTTGATCGGCGGCGTTGACTTCTCCAACCTGTTCATCACCCTGAAAAACGGTGCGCAAGCGCCCGCAGAAGGCTATGCCAACTTGGCAGCCGCTCAAGCAGCCGGTGCCGTTACCCTGAACCTCGGCCTGTTCATCAACTCCGTTATCAGCTTCCTGATCATTGCTGCTGCGATTTTCGCCGTTATCAAAGCATTGAACTCTATGAAAAAAGCCGAAGTGCCTGCTGAAGAAGCACCTGCAGAGCCTAGCGAAGAAGTATTGCTGTTGCGCGAAATCCGCGACTCGCTGAACAAAAAATAATCTTTTGAAGATTTGAAATAAAAGGTCGTCTGAAAATTTTCAGACGACCTTTTTGTTTTGCGTATCTCTCTGATATTAATAATTTACGGTTTACGGTTTACGGTTTACGGTTTACGGTATCGGATTGCGTGGGATAACAATTCTTCAATCTCTATCCACATAGCTCCTCCCATTTACAGCAAACCGGGCTGACCCAATGCCGGGTCGGTCGCGCGGGCGGCTTGTGCGTCTTCAACGGTCAGTCCAAAGGCTTTCGCCACGCCTTCGCCGTAGGCAGGGTCGCAACGTTGGCAGTTGCGGATATGGCGGTATTTGATGAAGTCAGGTGCGTCGCCCATGGCGGCGGCAGTGTTGTCGAACAAAGCCTGTTTCTGCGCGTCGTTCATCAGCTTGAACAAGGCACGCGGTTGGCTGAAGTAGTCGTCATCGTCTTGGCGGTAGTCCCAGTGCGCCGCGTCGCCGTTGATTTTCAAAGGCGGTTCGGCGAAGTCGGGCTGTTGCTGCCATTGGCCGAAGCTGTTGGGTTCGTAGTGCGGCAGGCTGCCGTAGTTGCCGTCGGCGCGGCCTTGTCCGTCGCGCTGGTTGCTGTGGACGGGGCAACGCGGGCGGTTGACGGGGATTTGGCGGAAGTTCACGCCTAGGCGGTAGCGTTGCGCGTCGGCGTAATTGAACAAACGGGCTTGCAGCATTTTGTCGGGGCTGGCGCCGATACCGGGCACCAGGTTGCTCGGTGCAAAGGCGGATTGTTCCACATCGGCGAAGAAGTTTTCGGGATTGCGGTTCAACTCGAATTCGCCCACTTCAATCAGCGGATAGTCTTTTTTCGGCCAAACTTTGGTCAGGTCGAAGGGATGATACGGCACTTTTTCCGCATCGGCTTCAGGCATGACTTGGATGTACATCGTCCATTTCGGAAACTCGCCGCGTTCGATGGCTTCGTACAGGTCGCGCTGGTGGCTTTCGCGGTCGTCGGCAATGATTTTTGCGGCCTCTTCGTTGGTCAGGTTTTTAATGCCTTGCTGGCTGCGGAAATGGAATTTCACCCAAAAACGCTCGCCCGCTTCGTTCCAGAAGCTGTAAGTATGCGAACCGAAGCCGTGCATATGGCGATAACTGGCGGGGATGCCGCGGTCACTCATGACGATGGTAACTTGGTGCAGGGCTTCGGGCAACAGCGTCCAGAAGTCCCAGTTGTTCGTAGCGGAGCGCATATTGGTGCGCGGGTCGCGTTTGACGGCTTTGTTCAGGTCGGGGAATTTGCGCGGGTCGCGCATGAAGAAAACGGGCGTATTGTTGCCGACCATGTCCCAGTTGCCTTCTTCGGTGTAGAACTTCAACGCAAAGCCGCGGATGTCGCGTTCCGCATCAGCTGCGCCGCGCTCGCCTGCCACGGTGGTGAAACGGGCGAACATCTCGGTTTGCTTGCCGACTTCGCTGAAAATTTTGGCGCGGGTGTATTTCGTGATGTCGTGCGTTACGGTGAACGTACCGAACGCGCCCGAACCTTTGGCATGCATACGGCGTTCGGGGATGACTTCGCGCACGAAGTCGGCAAGTTTTTCATTCAGCCACAAATCCTGCGCCAGCAACGGGCCGCGCGCGCCTGCGGTCAAGCTGTTTTGATTGTCGGCAACGGGCGCGCCGTTGTTCATGGTCAGGTGGGTTACAGGGCATTTGGAGGTAGTCATGATGATTTCCTTTGTGAAATGGTTGGTGGTTTATAAAACGATTTGCCGAAAGGCATATTCGTAGCTGGTTTCTTGGCATTCATAAATTTCTTGTATCGACATTTGTTTTTCCTTTTTCTTAAGCTATGAATAAGACTATACAGAAAGATTTTGCCTATTAAAACTATGACTTCAATTTAATATTGTTATTATTAATTGAATTTTTATTTTTGTTAGATTTTTATTATTATTCGACACATGAAATAGAAAAAGGTCGTCTGAAACTGTTTTCAGACGACCTTTTGACTGAATGGCTCTCAACTTTACTGTTTACCCGCATCATACAACCCGCGCACCACCCTGCCGATGGCGGCGATGCCTTTTTCCAGCGTTTCCGCGTCCTGCGCGATGCTCATGCGGATGCACTCGTGGGCATGCGGGTAATCTTGTGTGTCGATGCCGACGAAGAAATGTTCGCCCGGAATAATCAGCGTACCTTCGGCTTTGAGCATTTCGTACAGGGTTTGCGACGAAACGGGCAGGTTTTCAAACCAGAGCCACAGGAAAATCGCGCCTTCGGGCTTGTGGATTTTCAGCGGATACGCGCCCAACTCGCGCTTGAGCAGCGAGACGGCAGTTTGCGCCTGATTGCGGTAAAACGGTCGGATGACGTCGTCTGAAAGCTGTTTCAGACGACCGTCTTGCAATAGGGGTGTTGCGATGGCTGCGCCGAAACGGGTGGGCGACAGGTTCACAATCGCGTTCAGGCTGCTGACGGCTTTGACGACTTCGGGGGCTGCGACGATGATGCCGGTGCGCACGCCCGGTAAGCCGACTTTGGAAAAGCTGAAGCAGAGGATGATGTTTTCGTGCCAATTCAGCGTCACGTCGCTGTAAATGATGTTGGGGAACGGCATTCCGTAGGCGTTGTCGATAATCAGCGGAATGCCGTGTTCTTGCGCCAAAGCGTCCAGCCGCGCCATTTCACCGTCGGTCAGCACGTTGCCGGTCGGGTTGGTCGGGCGCGAACAACAAATCGCGCCGATTTTGCCTTCTTTCAGCTCGGGCATGCTTTCCAATGAGTCAAAGTCCACGCGGTATTTGAAGAAACCTGCTTCGCCTTCGTGTTCGACAGCTTCGATTTTGGGTTTCACGGAAACAAAGTGCTGCCCTTCGACATGCACGTCGGCATAGCCGATGTACTCGGGCGCGAGCGGCAGCAGGATGGCTTTCTCTACGGAAAGGTCGTCTGAAACCTTGAATTTGCCGCCGAAAAGGTTGAAAAGATAGAAAAACGCGTTTTGCGAACCGTTGGTCAGAGCGATATTGTCGGCGGTCAGGTTCCAGCCGTATTCGCGGTTGAGGAAGGCGGTCAGCGCGTCAATTAGCGCGGCATCGCCTTGGGGATTGGAGTAGTTGCCGATGTTCTCGACGGCGTGTTCCGCTGCCAGCTTGGAAAATACGTCGGCGAACACGGCGTTGACTTCGGCAATTCGCGCCGGATTGCCGCCGCCGAGCATGTTGACGGGCTTGTCGCTTTTAAGCGCGTCGCCGAGGTCGTCCATAAGTTGCAGGATGCCGCTGTGTTGCGTGAATTTTTCGCCGAATGCCGAGAACTGCATGATGACTCCATGTAAATTATGATTGGCGGGGATTATATCAGCTTGATATGGCAAGGGGTCGTCTGAAAATGAATGTGGCGGATTTTAGTCACCACCGCCCCGACACCGCATGGACTCGTGGCATCCATTCATCTGCCCTATCCGCTTAAAAATTCAGACGACCCGATGAATCTCATCAGGTCGTCTGAAAATGTGAACGTTGGAAAAGGGAAGAAACTTAGCGGATTTTCAGCGTACTCAATCCGATTAGCACCAAGACGATGGTGATAATCCAGAAGCGGACGACGACTTGGGTTTCTTTCCAGCCTTTTTGTTCGTAGTGGTGGTGGATAGGCGCCATCAGGAAGATGCGTTTTTTGGTTTTCTTATACCAGCCGACCTGAAGCATGACGGACACGGCTTCGACGACGAACAGACCGCCCATGATGACGAGGACGAACTCTTGGCGGACGATGACGGCAACGGTACCGAGTGCCGCACCCAGAGCCAGCGCGCCGACGTCGCCCATGAAAACTTGCGCAGGATAGGCGTTAAACCACAAAAATCCAAGACACGCGCCGCACATGGCGGTACAAAAAATCACGACTTCGTTCGCGCCTGCGACATAAGGCAGTTGCAGGTATTGGGCGAATTGCGAATGTCCGCTGGCGTAGGCGAAGATGGCGAGACCGGCGGCAACGAGGACGACGGGGAAGGCGGCAAGTCCGTCAAGGCCGTCGGTCAGGTTGACGGCGTTGGAAGTACCGACGATGGTCAGATAGGTCAGGACGACAAAGCCGACTACGCCCAGCGGCAAGGCAACTTGTTTGAAGAAGGGAACGATCAGGATGTTGTTGGAGCTATTGGACGCAAGGTAAAACAGGGCAAGCGCGGCGACAATGGCGACGCTCGACTGCCACACCATTTTGAATTTGGGAGAAACGCCGTTGGGGTCTTTATAGACGACTTTGCGCCAGTCGTCGTAAAAACCGAGTGCGCCCGTGGCGAGCAATACGCCCAAAAGAATCCAAATATACGGGTTTGCCCAGTTGCCCCACAAGATTGTGGACACGGTGATGGCGGTCAGAATCAGCGAACCGCCCATGGTTGGCGTGCCGTTTTTGATGAGGTGGGTTTGCGGCCCGTCGGTGCGCACTGCCTGCCCGACTTTTAATTGCGTCAGTTTGCGGATGGTCCATGGGCCGAGCAGCAGGGAAAACGCCAAGGCGGTCAAGGCTGCCATGACGGCGCGGAATGTGGTGTATTGAAAGACATTCAGACCGGACAACCAGTTACTGAAATGTGCAAGCCATAAAAACATGGGGCTTCCTTTTGTTTTTGTTGTTACATTGGGCTTATCGCCCGTTTTAAAGTTTGGTTTTGGGGTCGTCTGAAAATTTTCAGACGACCTTTGTAGATTATCAAGCAGGTTATGACAGTCAGGGCTTAATGAAGTTCACTTTATATTCAAGTTTTTAGGGAACTTTTATCCGTTATCCAGACCGCTGGCGGCGTTATGGAGCGGAGGCGGCGTTCGCGTCTTTCTCAATCACGCAAATCGGATAATTGCCCGGATGCTTGCCGCCGCCCAAATCCAGACAAAGGTCTTCATAAAGATACGCCTGCGTCCGCATTCCGGCATAAAACGCACCAACCAGCGCGACAATCAGCAATAAGGCTTTCACAAAGCCGCTCCTGTTCATTTTCAGACGACCTCTTTATCGAGCAATGCCTCGACCACTTCTTCCATCTTCATAAAGCGCGAACCTTTCACCAACACGGTGGCGCGTTCGGGCAAATCGTGGCTCAACACTTGAATCAACGGGTCTTTGGCGGCGAACCACAAACCGTCCGCACCAAATGTTTCCGCCGCTTCGACGCTGTTATCACCGACAAAATAGGCTGCTTCGATGCCTTGGTCTCGGGCGTACGCGCCGACTTCGGCGTGCATGGCTGCGGCCTCGTCCTCGCCCAATTCGCCCATATCTCCCATCACAAAAATACGCGGCGCAGGCATACGCGCCAACACGTCAATCGCGGCTTTCATGCTGTCGGGGTTCGCGTTGTAAGTATCGTCAATCAGGGTCGCGCCTTTGATGCCGGCTTTGACGTTCAGACGACCTTTGATATTGCTGAAGTCTTTCAGACCTTCCGCCACATCGTTCAAACTCAAACCAGCCGCCAAAGCCAGCGCGGCAGCAGCAGCGGCGTTATGGACATTGTGGCGGCCGGGAACAGGCAGCACCACGGCGGCGCGTTCGTCGCCGCACACCAAATCAAATTCGCACGACAAAGGTTTCAGCACGATATTTTCCGCGTGGACATCGCCGCTATCGACGCCAAATGTCTGTTGTTGATGACCTTGGGAGCTCGTCTGAAACACTGCGGCATGTTCGTCTTCGCACGGAATCAAAGCCAATCCATCTTCGCCCAAGCCTTGATAAATCTCGCTTTTCGCTTTGGCAATATCGAGCATACCGTCAAAACCGCAGCCGACATGGGCGCGCAAAGCGTTGTTGACCAAGGCGGCATCGGGTTTGGCGATTTGCGTCAAAACTGCCAGTTCGCCGAAATGGTTCATACCCATTTCGATCACGGCATAGCGGTGTTTTTCGTTTAATTTCAACAAAGTCAACGGCAGCCCGATATGGTTGTTGAAATTACCCGCCGTCGCCAACACAGCATCATCGCCGAAACGGCGGCGCAATACCGCGGCCAGCATCTCCTTCACCGTCGTCTTGCCACCCGAACCGGTAATGCCGAACACAAACGGATTCACATTATCACGCCACTCCTTCGCCAGCGTTTGCAAGGCGGCAAGCGTGTCATCGACTTTCAACGCGCCGTCCAAAGCAGCGCAATCTTCGCGCGAAATCACAACCGCCGCCGCACCCTCAGCCAATACGTCTTCAACGAAATCATGCGCGTCAAACCGCTCGCCCGCCAATGCGAAAAACACATCGCCCGCGCGGATGTCGCGGCTGTCGGTTACGATGCGCGAAACAGGTTTGTTTTCAGACGACGTCGGAAGATTGAGGGTTTGGCAGATGAAATTTAGGTCTAGTGGTTTCATGGTTTCTTTCGTTTGTTTTTTTCAAACAGGCATTTTGTTGCAAAGGCATTTTACACTTTGGCAGAAGGCAGCAACTCTTCGACGAGCACCTTTAAAGCACGCCTTCCTTCTCGATTTCTGGTACTGGGATGAGGTGCTCGGTAACATATTATTTCCTTATTACCTTCAAAAGAAAATTTTTCCAGTTTTCCCTTATTCAAGCCGTTTATGCCTTGACCTGAGCCGGACAAATCAGGAAAGCACTCCCTCCGCGCCGCTACGCCGCCGTCTCCGCTCACGAAAAGAATAATCTGTGGCTTTAAAATTTCAATTTGGGCACGTAACAATTTACAGGAAAGTGTTTTTATATCTTCGAACCAATCCGAATGTTTAGGATGTTTAGTTTTATAGTCCACCGCAAAAATATTAGCCCACAAGATGCCTTCATTCCCACTTCGCTTGGCAACCTTGCGGACGAAATTGAAAAATGTTGCTCCTTTTGTGTTTCTTTTTAAATCCCCAGTCAAATTCCGCCAAATAAAATCTTTGCTTAACGACATCAGTTGCCTTACATTTTCGGCATGATATTCATCAAATTTCTTGCTATCGTACCAACTTCGTGTTTCTCGACCGACAATCAGAATTTTATGTTCTGCGCTTTCATAATGCTCAGGGACAAAGCCCAAATGGATATTGGATAATTTATTGTCTTTATTGCTAATTGCACGCAACAAGTTCTGATGTTCCGGTTTGTTTAAAATCTCTACATACTTATTCAGCAATACTTCTTGTAAATCATTCACTTGACGTATTCCTTTACTATTGAAACCGATTTTCCCACACTCAACTACCGATTTTTCCATACTCTTGATAATCGGAGAAACACAAGATGATGGTTTTACCGTTTTTACGGTAAGGGTGGCAGAGGCTGTAATGACCATCTTCCGCTTCATAGCGCATTTCCTGTGTTTGTCCGGCAAATACTTTTTGCAGGTATTCACGCTCTTTCAAATCCGGGGAATAGACATAGTCGGTTTTCTTGACCGCTACTTTCTCACCATTTCGATTCACGACAAAATTATCGCTACCTTCTGCATTCTGATTGGCGGCAGGCACGGCTTCGTCACTCAGGGTAAGACGGGAGGAGTCGGCTGAAAAAGCTAGATAAACCGGTTTGTTGTCGATCTTATCCGGCACGATAATCACGGCAGACTTAAAAGATGAATCGTCTTTAGCCATCAAATCCAGGATTTCCGACGTTTTTCTGATATACGCCAAGTCGAAACGGTAATCTATCAACGCATCTATTTGAGCAGGATTGTCTTTGACGATACGCTCCGACGATTGGATCAAGATATCGCGTTTTTGTTGAATTGTCAGGTAATTGCCACCGAACAACAATGCCGCTAACAAAGGAAATACCGCCAACAGCAGATATAAGGTTTTCCTACCGCCACGGACTTCTTCTTCCTGCCCGCGCTCGGCAATACGGGTCAGATTCAACATGATGTTCAACATCAACGTACCGCCCATGACAGCAAAAATCCCCAGAATACTCATCAGGAAAATTTCTGTAATGTGTTCGCGGAACACCTTGAGTCCGAAAACTTGAATCAATATCAACGCGAACACCCAGTACACCAGCAGTGTTACTGCCACCATACCGATGATGTTCGTTGCCTTGACCAATTTTTTTGCGTTCATTGCTTCACTCTTGTTTCAGACGACCTGATTACACTCAACCACCGTTTTTCACCCTCCTGATAATCGGAGAAACACAACACCATAGGTTTGCCGTTTTTTCAGTCAGAGTAGCGCGGAGGGTATAATTGCAGTCAGTTAAAACTCAGAAATCAAAAGTACGACATATAATGGAAACATAACAATATCACCTGCCAAGGTCAAAGGCGTAAGGACGATATTGCGTGCAACGATTTTACCGTTTACTTTCTTAACGTCCTTTTTGGAAACAGTATAGAGCTGGACGGGTATGCTTTGTTCAAAACGATATTCGGCTGGTAGATTGTCTGGTTTGTTGTATACTTGACCCCAGACCTGACCGAAACAGCGTTGGTAGTTATTTCCCTCATGTTTGAACGATTGCTGTTCCAACATATTTTGCTCCCGCTGTTGCTCTGAATCAGGAAGGTTAGGACTGATGCTGTAATTCAAACATAGACTATCTATAGTAAATTTGTCTTCCTCTATACCGACATGCAGCTCTTTGATTTGATTTACCGATTTGCCTGTTTTGGGATGTATTTGACTGATGGTAAAACGTTGGGAGAGCTTGCTACCCAAAACCGGCACCAGTGCTTTGGAATCATCTTCATCAACAAGATACCAGTATTTGTCACCCATCATTAACAGACGGTTGGGCGGCAGGGTTTTACTCTCAGATTGGGTTTTTGCAAAAGCACGGATTTGGTCTGTCCCTGCTTTTTTAACTGTTATTTTCTGCTCCTTGTGAGTCATGCCGCGGCTGCCGGCAAAGAAGCCTTCCTGTTCCCACAGTAGACCAGTACAGCCGTTGAGCATAAAAACAGCTGCAGCACTAAGAATGAGAGATTTGACGTTCATCTGAATTTTCCTTATTTATATAGCTAAACAAATTTTCAGGCAGCCTGAAAGGCTACTGTATTCGCCTCATCATGCAGTTTAGGCTCAGTATTGAGTCACCCGCCATCACGGCAAAATCCCCAGAATACCCATCAGAAATATTTACGTAATTATTCGCGAAATACTTTACGTCCGAAAACATTCGATAAAATCAGAACAAACACCCAGTACATCAGCAGCCAACACTGCCTCCATACCTATAATGTTCGCTGCTTTTATCTTTGCGTTCATCTCTTCACTCTTTTTTCAGACGACCTATTTGTCCTGATTAATCAACGGATACGGATTAATCGCACCACTTGGCAAATAAACGCCGTAATGCAAATGGGCGGGCGTAGTTTTGGCATTGCCGGTTTTACCGACATAGCCGATGACCTGTCCTTCTTTCACGCGTTCATACAGGCGGATGCTGGCGAATTTGTTGAGGTGGGCATAGTAGTGCCATGCGCCCGGCCCTTGGATGCCGATGACTTTGCCACCCAATCGATTGCGCCCGATTTTGGTTACGATACCGGGCGTCGTGCTGCGTATCGGCGTGTTTTTCTTGGCGAAAATATCCACACCTTCATGTCTGCGCCCCTGGCTGCGCGCCGCGCCCCAAGTGTCGTCAAAACGCTTGCCTTTAACAGGATTGGGCAGGCTTTGCGCCGACGGCGGTTCTTTCGCCCTCAGCTCGGCAATTTCGGCGTTCGGGCGCGGCAGTTGTTTGGTGGTACAGCCCGCAAATAAAATCATGGCTGCACTGATTAAAAAGGTTTTTATCGGCATTTTCAGCATCAAATCGGTCTCCTTGTTTTTCAGACGACCTTTAAAATTCCAAATCAGGGTCGTCTGAAACAACTGTGATGGGTTTAATGGCTGACGTGCCGTAATGCGTGGGTTGTGTTGCTTTTATTTTGTGGGGGATAAACGTTTTCAGACGACCTTAAGGCTGCCGGGCCGTCTGAAAATTGATTACATTGTTGTCAAATTTATAGTGGAATCGATAAGTCGAATACGAAGTACAGCAAAACTTCTCTGCCCTAAGGTGACTCCTCTCTGTCTGTATATACTCAAAAATTACTCTTCAACATCGACATATCCCAAATCGATCAGTGCCTGCTCCACATTTCCCACTGCCTCATCATCTTTTACCATCAGTAGGAAGGCATTTTCGGTATAACCAATGTCTATTAACCGAAGCCCATGAGGCTTAAGTAATGCATCGTAAGCCTCTAAGACATAGTTACTATCATTGAACATTGCAAACATTTCCATCTCTTCACTCTCAAAAAGATCTTCCAATTCACCTTGATCATCCGGCACGGGAATACCTTCGTGAGCGCAAAATTCTGCTAATGTACGTTTGCATACTTCGTCATCAATTCCTGTCGCATCTATTTCAATGCCTAGCTTTTGTATAGGATAAAACTTCCCTAATTTTAAATGCGGTTCTTTCCACTCCATATACTCCATAAATTGATGATCAGCATAATGCCATTCACCTGATTCGTGATACCAACCTAAATGCTTAAATAACCAATGACATACCAAATCCTCATCTTCAGCCGGAGGAGCTTTGGGTAAATCTTCACGGGTTAAGTAAGGGACGGCTGCAAGCAAGGCATTGAATAAAGGAGTATAACGTTGCATATTTTTGCCTATTAAAAGTGAGATGGAGTAATGTGTAATTTCCTATTTGCCAATGGCCTTAAGGAATTATCTGGAAAATATTTTTACCTGAGTTCTGCCAATGCTTTTTCTGCGATTTCAAAATCGGAGAAATGGTGCTTCACGCCTTGTACATCCTGATAGTTTTCATGTCCTTTACCGGCAATCAGGATGATGTCGCTTGAAGCAGCACGTTCGACTGCGTAACGGATAGCTACGGCACGGTCGGCTTCGACGCATTCGGGCGCGGGCACGGCAGGCAGGATGTCGTTGATGATATCTTGCGGATTTTCCAAGCGCGGGTTGTCGCTGGTTACGACGACTTTGTCTGCACCCTGTACGGCTGCTGCGCCCATCAGTGGGCGTTTGCCGCGGTCGCGGTTGCCGCCGCAGCCGAATACGCACCACAAAGCCGCACCCTGTGGTTTGATTTCCTGCAAGGTAGAGAGTGCTTTTTCCAATGCGTCAGGTGTATGGGCGTAATCGACGACGACCAAGGGCTTGCCGCTGTTCATAATGCAGTCCATGCGGCCTGAGGCGGGACGGATTTTTGCCAGCACATCCAATACTTTATCAAGCGGATAGCCGTTTGCACAAAGCAAGGCGATGCAGGCGGCAAGGTTTTGCGCGTTGAAGCGTCCGAGCAGGCGAGTGCGGCAGCGGCCTTCGCCCCACGGGGTTTGGAATACGGCTTCCATGCCGTCTGAAGAGGCGGTGAAATGAACAATGCGGATGTCGGCGTGTTCTCTAAAGCCGTAGCTGTAAACGGCCAAATCAGGACAGTCTTTTTTCAGACGACCTGCGAGTTCTGCGCCATATTCGTCATCTACGTTGATGACGGCGTGTTTCAAACCGTGCCAGTAAAACAGGCGCGACTTAATGGCGCCATAGGCTTCCATCGTGCCGTGGTAGTCGAGGTGGTCTCGGGTGAGGTTAGTGAAGATTGTGCTGCGGAATGGCACGCCGTTGACGCGCGACTGGTCAAGACCGTGGCTGGAGACTTCCATCGCGGCGGCTGTTGCGCCTTGTTGACGGAAACGGTAGAGCAGGGTTTGGACATCGACGGGGGCGGGGGTGGTGTGCGTGGTTTCTTCCAATGCGCCCCAAAAGCCGTTGCCGACCGTACCGATGATGGTGGTTTTTTCGCCCAACAAATCGGCGGCTTGCGCCAGCCATTGTGTGATGGAGGTTTTGCCGTTGGTGCCGGTTACACCCCAGACTTTGAGGTCGTCTGAAACGTTGCCGTACACTTGCGCCGCTAATATACCGGCACGGTGTTTCAAATCTTTGATGCCTTGATTGGGGACTTTCCATTCGGGATTCCACGCAAATTTGCCGTCGTCGTCCCAAAAAACAAAAGCCGCGCCGTTGGCAATGGCAGCGGGGATATAACTGCGACCGTCCGTATATTCGCCCTGACAGGCAACGAAAATATCACCTTGTTTAATTTGACGGCTGTCTGAATGCAACAAACGCCCTGCTGCGTTTGCACACAGCAGAGGCGGAATGTTGGTTTCAGCTAAAGGGGTTAACTTGCTGAACATAAAATAATCTCGTTGATACTCGGATTAAGACGGTGTTTTGACGGCTGCAACATTAGTCAGAGGTTTGGTCGGAGAAACGCCCAAGATGTTCAGGCTACCGCCCATGACTTGCTTGAAGACCGGACCTGCCACTACACCGCCGTAGTAACCGTTTGCAGTCGGTTCATCGATGGTTACCGCCACAATCACACGGGGATTTTTGGCAGGGGCAAAACCGATGAAAGTGGCAACGTGTTTGTTATCGACGTAACGACCGTTGACCAACTTACGCGCCGTACCGGTTTTCGCACCGACGTCGAAACCATCTACCGCACCCGCCGTACCCGTACCACCGGGCTCGGTTACAGAAACCATCAAATCACGAACTTCACGCGCAGTCGAAGCTTTAATCACGCGTTTGCCTTTGGGCGCAACCGCCTGTTTCTCAAAGCTGACCGGCAACAATTCGCCGTCATGTGTCAGCATGGTATAAGCACGCGCCAACTGCAGTAGGCTCAATTGCAAGCCGTAACCGAAAGACATGGTTGCCTGTTCAATCGGCTGCCATCTGCGCCAGCTTCTCAAAAGACCAGCTGTCTCACCCGGGAAACCGGAGTGCATCCGCACGCCCACACCCAAATCATGATAAAAATCATACATTTCTTTAGGAGTGAATTTTGCAGACAGTTTGCTGGTACCGACGTTGGAAGATTTTTGCATGATGCCGCGCACATCCAAAGTAGGATATACATGGGTATCGCGTACAGTAGCCGGACCAATTTTGTAAGGCATAGTGTTAAAGCGATCAGCCAAACTGACTTTGCCGGAATCCAATGCTTTTGCAATCGTAAACGGCTTCATGGCAGAACCCGGCTCGATCATATCGGTAACGGCGCGGTTACGGCGCTGTTCGCTATCTGCGCTGCCCGGTTGGTTAGGATCGTAGGCAGGGCTGTTGACCAGAGCCAAGATTTCGCCGGTTTGCGCATCCAATACCACAACAGTACCGGCTTTGGCTTTGTGATAAGCCACTGCTTTATTCAACTCATCATAGGCAAGCGTCTGGATGCGTTGATCCAAAGACAAAACCATGTCCTGACCGTTTTTCGGATCGCTGTTGCGTGGCGAATCTAAGCTATCAACGATATTGCCTTTATTGTCGCGAAGAACTACTTTCGCACCGTCCGCACCATGCAGACTGTCTTCACGCGACAATTCCAAACCTTCCTGACCTTTACCGTCGATATTGGTGAAACCGATAACGTGCGCGAACAGGTTGCCCATCGGATAATGGCGTTTCAGTTCTTTCTGGAATGCCAAGCCTTTAATACCCAAGACTTTGATTTCTTCGGCTTTTTCTTGGCTGAGCTGACGTTTCAAATAGATAAAGTCTTTATCTTTTTTCGCCAATTTGTCCTGCAATGTTTCAACAGGCATATCAACAATTGCTGCCAGCTTGGTCAATTGTTCGGCAGTCGGCATTTCTTCCATACCGGAAGGCATGGCATACAAGGATTCAGTCGGCGCACTCAACGCCAAAGTCGCACCGTTACGGTCTGTAATCATGCCGCGTGACGCAGGCAGTGTCAGGGTGCGGACAAAACGTTGGTCACCCTGATTTTTCAAAAATTCATGCTGTGTGGTTTGCAAATAGATGCCGCGAGCCAGCAGTCCGACAAACGCGGCCGCAATCAGCCACAAAACCAAAGAAATCCGCCCATCACTTGTGATGGGTTTTTTAGCTTTGGCGGCCTTGGGCAGCATGCTCGGTTTATATTCGTTTTTAATCAACATCTTAAATTCTCAATTCATAATCACCCGAACCGTGTCTTTATCTAACGGCACCAGTTTTACAGTACCGGATAAGCCGGCTATATTATTTTTTTCGTTCCACCATCACGGTATTATCCGCGCCGGGCGGTTTGAGGCGCTGCTTCTCAGCCGCCACCTTAATCAGCTTGTGGTTTGCCAGCCGCGCCTGATCCAATTTCAAGCGTGCATAGTCCTGATCAAGCTTGATTTCCTGCTTTTGCGCTTTATCCAAAGCGATGAAGTGCAAACGCGATTGGTCTTGCACAGTGACCACCGCAAAAGCAGATACCGATACCAAGACCAACAAAAGGATATTTAATTTATTCATTATTTTCAGACGACCTCAATCTGTTTGTTCCGAGGACACCTGCCCCACATAATGCTTATTCTGTAATCTCACCGCCCGTCCGCTCCGCGACTCGTAAAACTGCACTGCGCGCCCGCGGGTTGAAAGCGGTTTCCTCAACACCCGGCTTTATCGCCTTTCCCACCGCCTTTAACAGCGGCAGAGGCAAATCCGCTTCTTTCACTGCCGCCCAACGCGGCAAAGGAGGATGTTGCGAATACTTTTTGACAAACTGTTTCACGATGCGGTCTTCAAGCGAATGGAACGCGATAACCGCCAAACGCCCGCCTGGTTTCAGACGACCCATCACTTGCGGCAGAACCGCCTCTACCTCTTCGAGCTCGCGGTTAATAAAGATGCGAACTGCCTGGAAGGTGCGCGTCGCAGGGTCTTGCCCCCGCTCACGAGTACGGACGTTTTGCGCCACGAGCTGCGCCAGCTTGCGGGTTGTATCGATCGGACTTTCTGTCCGTTGCGCAACAATGGCGCGCGCAATCTGGCGACTAAACCGCTCTTCACCATAATTCTTGATAACCTCGTGCAAATCCTGTTCTGATGCTGTTGCAATCCATTCTGCAGCGGACATTCCGCGCGTCGGATCCATACGCATATCCAAAGGTGCATCAAAACGGAAACTGAAACCCCGTGCGCCGTCATCTATCTGCGGGGACGAAATCCCCAAATCAAACAACGCACCGTCTATCTCTTCAATACCCAGCTTATCCAAGGTCGTCTGAAAACTGGAAAATCCGTCATGGACTACTGTAACGCGCCCATCCTGCTCAGCCAGCTTTTGCGCCGCCTCAATCGCTTGCGGGTCTTTATCAAACACAATCAGACGACCTTGACTGCCCAGACGGGACAAAATCAATCGGGAGTGCCCTCCTCTGCCGAACGTCCCATCCACATAAATACCGTCTTCACGAACCGCCAGAGCATCAACCGCCTCGTTTAATAAAACGGTGATATGTTGATATTTAGCATTACTCACAATTGCAAATCCGTTTGACTTAATTGGAATGCCAACTCTTCAGGATCATCATCCAAAGCCTGAGTCATTTCAGCTTCCCATTGATCACGACCCCACAATTCCAAACGGTTGGCGCGACCAACCAAGGTAACGTCTTTTTCAAAATCCACTCGTTTGCGCAGATTGGCAGGAATCAGCACACGACCGGCACTATCCCATTCCAGCGTATCCGCATTGTGCAGCAGCAAATTTTGGTAGCGCTGCAACATCTGGTTCCCCGCTGTTTTCAGGCGCAAAAGCTGCTCGACAACCTTTGCCCATTCAGCTTCCGGATACATCAACAATTTTTCACGGGAATCCAAAGTAACCACAATCGACGGCGTATAATGGCGCAGCAAAATATCGCGGAACTTGGCAGGAATTGCCAACCGCCCTTTGCTGTCAATACTCAATTCGTGAGCGCCACCAAACACAATTTCGTCCTATCGGTTTAAATCGGAATTTTTTGGGCAATGCAGACACTTTTACCCACATCGCCCCACTAGCCCACACTATAAAAAATTTTAACGCCTCGGTCAAATCGCCTTACTCTAAAATCCCAGTACATATGCAACAACAAAATCATTAAAAAACAGTATTTTAACCAAACAAGCACACAAGCCGAACCACCCATTTTACCCGATTTGGTTTTTAAAAACACAATATGTAGTATTAAAAATCTCATTTATACACAATATATGGTATAAAAAAATGAAAAAACGCCCCTTTTCCGTTCACGTTATAATAGACAAATAAATTCACAAATTTTACATTATCTAACAGTTATGAAGGCACACCTCCCCCTCCCCTCCCCTGCCGCACAAGCCTCAAGTTCCAAACTATTTGAAATCATCACACAGGAAATAAAAGCCCAAAATAACTGGATTCCTTTCTCACGATTCATGGAGCTTGCACTCTACACATCCGAATACGGTTACTACACCGGAGGCAGCCATAAAATCGGCACAGACGGCGATTTCATTACCGCCCCCACCCTCACCCCATTGTTCGGACAAACCTTCGCCCGACAACTTGCCGAACTACTCCCGCAAACCGCCGGCAACATCTACGAATTCGGTGCAGGTACAGGTCATCTCGCTGCCACCTTATTGAAAAGCCTTTCAGACGACCTCAAGCATTACTACATCATCGAACTTTCCCCCGAGCTTGCCGAGCGCCAACGCCAATTCATCGCCGAACACACCACCCCGCAACTGGCACAAAAAGTCATTCACCTGACCGAACTGCCCGAATCCTTCGACGGCATCATCATCGGCAATGAAGTCCTCGATGCCATGCCTGTCGAAATCATCTGCCGCACCCAAAACACCTTTCAACACATCGGCGTCTCCATTAACCCCGACGGACAACTTGAACAAAGCCCGCGACCATTGAAACAACCCGACCTCCTCCAGTTAACCGCCACCTATTTTCCCAAAACCAAACACCCCTACACCAGCGAGCTACACCCCGCCCAATACGCCTTTATTCTCACCCTCGCGCAGAAAATCACACGCGGCAGCATGATATTTATCGACTACGGTTTTGACGCCGCCCAGTATTACCACCCGCAACGCGACGAAGGCACGCTCATCGCCCACTACCGCCACCACACCATTCACGATCCGTTTTTCCATATCGGTCTGACCGATCTGACCGCCCATGTCAACTTTACCGACATTGCCCAAGCAGGCACTGACGGCGGACTAGACCTCATCGGCTACCTACCTCAGTCCCATTTCCTATTCAACCTAGGCATTACCGACCTGCTGGCACAAACCGCACCTCCAGGCACAGCAGACTACCTCCGTGTCAGCACTGCCGTACAAAAACTGACCGACCAGCACGAAATGGGTGAACTCTTCAAAGTCATCGCCTTTGGCAAAAACATCGACATAGACTGGACAGGTTTCCGCTTCGGCGACATCTGCCACAAACTCTGACCACTTCCCGCCGCCCTCCCTTAACAACACAAAGGTCGTCTGAAACACAGTTTCAGACGACCTCATCTATGTTTTATTCCATTAAAAAACAAAAACAAAACATAAAGCACAAAATAAAACTTGCCAAAAACTCAAAACAACATATAATAGCGACTTCACGAAACGGCGAATTAGCTCAGTCGGTTAGAGCAGAGGAATCATAATCCTTGTGTCCGGGGTTCGAGTCCCTGATTCGCCACCAAATTTCGGGGGTATAGCTCAGTTGGTAGAGCGCTTGCATGGCATGCAAGAGGTCAGCGGTTCGATCCCGCTTACCTCCACCAGATAAAAAAGACCTTGTTAAAACAAGGTCTTTTTTTGTATTTATTAACGTCAGCGTAGATTAACAACTCTGCATACGTTCCAAATAATCAATTTTCCAAGTGCCCGATACAAAAAACAAATCTGTCTCACTCAATCCTCTTTGTTCACAACTTCATCACATTCCCCTTATTTTTAAGAGGCTGCCATAGCGAAATTATTTTGGCAGCCTCTTATATCGTAGTTTTCACTTGTTCTGTTTCATATGAAGTTATGGACTAATTCTGAAGATATTACTTAACCTTCATAGATACGGACTCAAGGTTTGACGCAAAATTTCCATGTCCGTAACCTTCGTAATATTTGCCTTACCCAAACGATCCAAACCAATAAAGCGCATGACACCACCACTCACTTTTTTATCATGACTCATGTGCTCTATCCATTTTTCAAATTCAAACTTCGGCGGTGCTGACGGTAATTTTGCAGCCTCAAGCAATGCCGCAATACGATGCGTATCCGTCTCATGGATTTTACCCAGTTTCTCCGATAATCTTCCGGCCAACACGCATCCTGCTGCCACCGCCTCTCCATGCAACCACACGCCATAACCCATTTCTGCCTCGATAGCGTGCCCAAAAGTATGCCCCAGATTCAACCATGCACGGATACCTTGCTCTGTCTCATCTTGAGCCACAATCTCCGCTTTCATTTTGCAACAATGATACACAGCCTGCGCAAGTTTCTCCTGATCTTGCATCATCAAATCGGTCATGTTCTGTTCTAACCACTCAAAAAACTCAATATCGCCAAGCGCACCGTATTTAATGACTTCCGCCATACCGGCAGATAATTCGCGCTGCGGAAGCGTTTGGAGTGTAGATAAGTCCGCTAACACTGCCTGAGGCTGATAAAAGGCACCTATCATATTTTTTCCAAGCGGATGATTAATTGCCGTCTTACCGCCAACTGAAGAATCAACTTGACTTAATAATGTAGTCGGCACTTGGATAAATGGCGCGCCTCGTTGATAAGTCGCCGCAGCAAAGCCAACCATATCGCCGATAACCCCTCCCCCTAATGCAATCAAGGTCGTTTTGCGCTCTGCCCTATTTTGCATTAAGCCATCAAAAATAAGATTGAGCGTTTGCCAATTTTTATATTCTTCCCCATCTAGCAGAATAATACTGAAACTAGGAATACCCAATCTATCCAAGGTCGTCTGAAAAGATTTTAAATATAAGGGCGCAATCGTCTCATTCGTAACAATGGCCACTTTGTTACTTAAATATGGCTTTAATAAAACATCAGCCTGTTCAATAAGATGATTCCCAATAAAAATGGGATATTGATGTGAAGGAGTTTGGACAGTCAGGGTTCGCATCTTGATTCCTTGTTATTCTCTAGACACCGGCATCATTTAAGGTCGTCTGAAAAGACTTTATCGTTGAGTTATTGATCACAAATCCATTATTGATTTAATGCCTCAAATAAGCGCTTCACAGTTTTGGCACAACTATCGGACTCAATCACAATGTGTGCAGTATTTCGATATAAAGGATCACGGGTATTATAGAGTTCCTGCAACTTAGCAAGCGGGTTCTCTACCTGCAACAAAGGGCGGCTATTGTCATAACGGGTTCGCTCTAACAAAACTTCAGGCGAAGCATGAAGATACACGACCGTACCATTCCGACGCATATTTTGCCTGTTTTCCTCACGCAAAACCGCCCCTCCTCCTGTCGAAAGGACAATATTCTTCATTTCAGTCAGCTTCTTTAGCATAGCAGACTCTCGATTACGAAACCCTTGCTCCCCTTCCATTTCAAAAATGAGAGGAATTGGGACACCTGATGCGGTACAAATTTCATGATCGCTATCATAAAACGGGCGATCCAACATTTGGGCAATATACCGACCCAAAGTGGTCTTACCTGCACCCATCAAACCAATTAATATTAAATTACCGTTGATTTTTTCCATAAAAGCATTTTATACGATACTAAGGACCATTTGTGGTACACATCCAAACTCATGCCTACCAGCACCACGCATCAATTTGTAACCCATTGACCTTAATCGTTTTTTATTTCAAATTCCTAAAATTCTTTGACTGTTATATTAGACGTACAAATCCCGATTCCCAAATCGAATAAATAAAAAAACGGGCAGATATCAAAAAGATATCTGCCCGTTTTTAACTCATTTACTTAATAACGCAAATTACTACCCACGCCATCCATGATGCGAGGCGTTATGAAAATCAACAATTCGCGTCGTTCTTCTTTCTTAGCTCGTGATTTAAACAAGTTTCCTACTACAGGAATATCGCCAAGCAATGGAACTTTATTGATAGTATCGCTATTGTCTTCTTCATAGATACCACCAACAATCAAAGTACCACCATCTTCAACCATAGCCTGAGTATTCAAGTTCTTAGTCTGAATACATTTGGTTATCAAAGAATCTACAGTACAGTCGACCGGAGTATCTTTAGTTATCTTAACGGTCATAATGATTTGACCATCCGGAGTTACATTAGGGGTAACTGTCAGACCCAAAACCGCTTTTTTGAATGAAACCGAAGTCGCACCACTTGAAGAAGCTTCTTGGTAAGGAATTTCGGTACCGGATTCAATCGTAGCTTCTCGACGATCCTGAGTCAGAACGCGCGGATTAGAAATGGTTTTGCTCTTACCAGTTGCTTCAGAAGCAGAGATTTCCAAACCTAATGCACCAGATGACAAGGCTCGTACCAAGGCAATGCTATTTGTTGCTGCCGTAGCTGGCAGGCTCACGTTAGGCTGCAAAGACCAAGTTGGGTAAGCAGACTCTCCGCGGAATACTGAAGCGTTAGTATTGTGGTTACCCTGAGCAGCTGACCAATCATTACCCCAAGAGTTTCGTCCTCTTGCACCGGCAGCACCAAACTTAACACCCAAATCGCGTGAGAATCCGTCTTTTGCTTCTACAATACGTGCTTCAACCATAACTTGACGCGTAGGAACATCCAACTCATCAATCAATTTACGGAATTTCTCGATGACATTTCGATTATCTGTAACAATCAAAGTATTTGTTGCAGGATCAATCAAAGCACTACCTCGGCCGCTCAACAAGGTATTGCGACCATTGGAATTGCTACTTCCATTGTCTTCCAAACGAAGAATTTTACGGAACTCCTCCACATTTTTATACTTCAATTGGAAAGTTTGTGAATACAAAGGACCAAGTTCTGCAATTTCTTTTTCCGCTTGCAAGAATGCCTTATCTTTTGCCAACAACTCATCACGCGGCGCAATATTGATGATGTTACCTTGGCGACGCATATCCAAATTGCGGGCTTGCATCACCAAGTCCAATGCCTGGTCCCAAGGTACATCTTTGAGCGATAAAGTCATTTTACCGTTTACTGTATCGCTAGCCACAATATTGACACCTGACTCTTTTGCAAGAATCTGCAGAATAGTGCGGACTTCAACATCTTGGAAATCTAAAGAAATTTTACGACCATTGAACGATTTATTTGAATTACTGCCCTTCAAACCACGTGACTCTGTGTCAGCAGCTTTAGGTAAAATTTCAAAAGTGAAATGTCCTGCCGCTGGCTTAGTGCGAACTTCCCAGTTTGTACTATTTCGAATGATCAGCTGAGTATCATTACCGATACGTTTTAAAGTGATATTTTTTACCGGCGTGTTGAAATCACCTACATCCAAACTACGTTGTGCTTGTGTTGGTAACGGGTAGTTTTTCAATGTAATGATGACACGATCACGCTGTTGCTTGATATCAGGCTGCCCAGTAAAAGTCGGAACGCTTAATTCAACAACACCTGAATTGCGTGAGCCTTTACGGAAGTCGATATTCGCAGAATTAGCGACTTGCTTTGCTTTTTCTGACGGAACAGAATCCTGCATAGAAGGTTTATTATTTGATACAGACATTGCTGAATTTCGGTCAGCTGACTCGCTGACAAAAACCCAAACTTCATTACCATGAATTTCAGTATTGTATTGGGCAGTTTTATTCAAACCCAACACAATACGGGAACGGTCATTATTTTGCGCGGCCGTAATCTGATTTAACAACGGATCAGCATACTCTAATACTGATTGAGGCAATCGAATTGTAGTATTCGCAAAATCAAGTGCGATTCTTGCCGGAGCTGAAGTAACAAAACCGCTCGGACTGGTTACGTCACGATCAAAACGGATTTTGATAATTTTTTGGCTATCAGGAAGAGTAGATACATTAATATCAGTAATATTACCTGCAAAAGCAGTTTGCACAGCCATGGCTACACCAATACTGGCAAAAAATTTTGTCATGTGCTTAGTTTTCATAAAGTGAGACCCCTTAAATTTAATTTGGAATTGCGGCAGATTCGCTTCGAGATTCAGCTGTCGAAGCACCACTTGAACCTTCATCTGACTGTGTACTTAATGGCAATTCTGCCTTTCGATATATCCAGTTACCAGAACTATCCTCTATTAATTCAGTCAAAGTAATTTTATCCTCGGTAATCGTTTGGATTTTACCGTAATTTTGACCGATATAGTTGCCCGGCATAACGGTATAAACATGTCCATTTACATCAATAAAGCCAGATGTCTTGTTATTGCCGCGTAAAATACCGACATAGCGCATATTTTCTAAACTGAATGCCTCCAATGTTTCTTTCTGACGATTCAGATTAGGAGCATTATTCCCCTTAGGAGCATTTTCCAAACGTCGATAGTCAAACGCATTTAATCCATTATATGCTGGAGGCGTATATGCGGCCGGCGGAGTAATCGTCGGCGCTTGAAATGGAGTAACCTTAGTTTTAGCTTTATCTTGCGTCTGTTTTATCCACATATTTAAATCATCATGAGTGGGGGAACATGCTGCTAAAGATAAAACACCTACGAGTAAGATAGTATTTTTCATGATTTCCCTAATAACTTTTATTTATTGTCAACTTCAGCACCGTTCTGCGTCTCGCTACCATTAGCCTGAGCTTCTTTCTGTTTGGCAGCAAGCTCAGCCGCAACTTCTTCCGCAGGACGAGCCTTGTAAGTTGTTGCCGTAGCGCTAAGCGTTAAGATATCACTTTTACCCTCTTTACCACCTTTTCCATCTGCTGCTTGGGAAAGCTTTAAAGATTCCAAAGTAATAATTCGCGATAAACCTCCGACATCGCGAGCGAACTGGCTAATCTGATTATGCTTACCCGTAATGGAAATTTCATAGGGTAACTTTTGAATTGGACCATCATTAACCGGCGCTTGCGGGGTAACGCTATCCAAACGCAAACCATTAGCAGAACCAGCCTGATGCAATTCCTGGATCAAATTAGGAATCTCTGCATCTGTTGGCAATTGCTTCAACAAAACATCAAAAGCTGAACGGATAGATGCCAATTCCGCCTGAAGATTATGCAAATTAACAGCCTCAATACTTTTTTTCGTATATGTTTCCTTTAGTTCGGCTTCTTTAGCTTCCTGCGTAGAAAGTGTTTCGAGTTGCTCTTTGAAAATACCAACATACCCTATCGCCAAGACCCCCGCTATTGCCAACCCTGCAATAAACAACTTAGCAGGCATATTTAATAAATAGAGGTTTTGGATATCAATATTTTTTGATTTATTTACAGACATTTATTTTACCTCTTGCTTCTGTTCGCCAGCCTCAGTCGCGTTAATGACTGGATTTTGTGCGGGTACTGATGGGCGACTTGAACTATTCAACAAAACCTTCAGAGTAAATTCCTGATAATTATCAATTTTCTTAATACTCAAAAGTTCTGGCTGAGCAAACACTCCTGTACTTGGCAAAGAACGCATAAGCATCGCGATCTTATTATCGCTATTTGCTCGACCCGTCATTTTATAAGATGTCGAACTTTCCGCTTCTAAGGCTGTCAAATAAGAGTTATCGGGAGTAACTACATTTAAGCTGTCGATGATATAAGCAGCTTGCGAACGTTTGTCCTGCAACTCTTCTACTTTTTGTTTTTTTGATAGGAAATTTTCTTTTTCTTGCTGCAGTTTTAGGATTTCTCCTAAAGATTCATCCAGCTTTTTAATTTCCCCCTCTAGAAGAGCATTACGATCTTCCTGCCTGCTGATCGCATTATTAATCGTCAAATATGTCAATGCCGACATGCCTGCACCAATCAACAATGCCGAAAGCATCAATACTTTGAATTGTTGCTTTTTGCGCTGTTTGATTTCTTCCCTATAAGGAAGAAGGTTAATCTTAACAAATTCAATCATATTACAGTCCCCTTAATGCCAATCCGAATGCTAATGTTAAAGACGGCGCATCAATTTGCAGCTGTGGCAAATCAATTTTATTGTTTCGTTCAGCATATAAAACTGGGTGAACGCACTGTGTCGCAGTATTGGTTTGGGAAAAAATACTCTCTGCCAATCCAGGTTGTTGTGATGCAAACCCCGTCAATAAAATATGTTTAATGTTTGAGAAAGTCTCTGTTGTCTGCGTAGTGTAGTAAAACTGCAATACGCGTTGGACTTCTTGTGCAACCTGAATGTTAAAGCGATCTGCGACTTGGGTTTGATAATCAGATGGTTTGCTGGCCGAAGCTATCATCTGTGCCGCTTTTTCTTCCGTAACTTGATAAGTACGCTGAATCAGTTGATTCAATTGCTCCGTACTGACAGGAGTCTCTTGTTTATACAAAATCTGCCCGTTCTGCATCACCAATGCGTACATTTGGGTAGCATGAATACCAAATACAGCAACCTTCTCATTGATTAATTCAGGCGCATGGTTATTAATCCAAAAAGCATACGCATTTCTCTGAGCCAGAAGATCCAAATCCAACGCAGACAGATCAAGCCCCGCACTTTCAAACATTTCAATAACAGGCTCAATATCGTCTTTTCTAGCAGCCACTGTCGTAATCTGCTGACCGGCAGGAGAAACGGACACACCAGTCACCTGATAATCATAACTCATTTCATCAATAGGACCGATTGCTGAAATTTCAGATTCGGCAAACGCATCCAAATCAAGTTCGGTGTCGCGTGGGTTGTAAGTGATGTTCTCTATCGTAGCCAAGCTTTGTGGCACAGCTGCAACAAAGTTCTTGCAAGAGCTGCGCAATTGCGTATAAGTATGTTGCAAATAGGTGACAAGTTGGTCGTAATCTTGGATTTTGTTACCTTTTACAATATTTTTAGGTAATTTGGTAATAACGTATTTTTCTAGCTGAATTTGGTTTAAACTACGACCTGTCAGCTGAACCATCTTAATGGCATGCTGACTGATGTCGATGCCGATAGCGGCACGGTTGCTTAACCCTCCGGAAGCTTTACTTGCTTTGCTGGTTTTGCTTTTAGGGCTTTTTGATAAGCTAATCATATAATTTCCCTGTATTGTTAGGAGTGAGTAACTGTTTCGATATCCGTAAAGGATTTCTTTTTCTTTGCACAGTAAATACTGTGTTTCACAGAAATCGGTTTCTATTTTACTTTATTTAATGCCAGTGATGGCAAAAATTATTACTTAGTCATGATTAAAAAGATTATAACGACCTGTCTTGGTTTGATATTAGGATTGGCACTCTTCGGTGTCGGCTTGCTCGCTATTGCGATTTTGGTCACATACCCCAAGTTGCCTGCTCTTGATTCTTTACAACACTACCAACCCAAAATGCCTCTCACAGTATATTCTGCCGACGGTCAGATTATTGGGGTTTATGGCGAACAGCGCCGGGAGTTCACGAAAATCGGAGATTTTCCAAAGGTTTTGAAAGATGCTGTTATCGCCGCAGAAGATAAACGTTTCTACGACCACTGGGGCGTAGACGTAGTAGGTGTTGCCCGTGCCGCCATCGGTAACGTAGTCGCCGGCGGCTTGCAATCAGGTGCCAGTACCATTACTCAACAGGTAGCAAAGAACTTCTACTTGAGTAACGAACGTACGTTTACCCGTAAATTCAATGAAGCCTTATTGGCTTATAAAATTGAACAGACGCTCAGCAAAGATCAGATTTTAGAACTCTATTTCAACCAAATTTATTTGGGGCAACGGGCTTACGGCTTTGCCTCTGCCGCTCAAATCTATTTCAACAAAAACGTGAAAGATTTGACTTTGGCTGAAGCATCCATGCTGGCAGGCTTACCCAAAGCGCCTTCGGCATACAACCCCATCGTTAACCCTGAGCGTGCAAAACAACGCCAAGCTTACATCCTGCGAAATATGCAGGAAGAAAATATGATTTCTGAGCAACAACGCGAGCAGGCTTTGAAAGAAGAGCTGCATTATGAACGTTTTGTGCAAAACATCGATCAAAACGCTTTATATGTTGCTGAAATGGCACGCCAAGAGTTGTATGAAAAATATGGCGAGGATGCCTACACCCAAGGCTTTAAAGTCTACACAACCGTCAATACCGCCAACCAACGTGTTGCCACTGAAGCGCTTAGAAAAACGTTGCGTAATTTCGACAGAGGCAGCAGTTATCGCGGTGCAGAGAACTACATCGACCTCAGCAAAACAGATGACGTAGAAGAAACTGTCAGCCAGTATCTTTCTACTTTATATACAGTCGACAAAATGGTTCCGGCAGTTGTTTTAGAAGCCTCTAAGAAAGGTGTTCTGATTCAACTACCTAGCGGGAAACGCTTCAATCTGAACAGCTATGCACTCGGTTTTGCCGCGCGTGCAGTCAATAACGAAAAAATGGGGGACGACCGTATTCGTCGCGGTTCCGTGATCCGTGTCAAAGGCGGCGGCAACAATTGGTCTGTCGTTCAGGAGCCTCTACTGCAAGGCGCTCTGGTCTCATTAGACGCGAAAACAGGTGCCGTGCGTGCATTGGTTGGCGGTTATGACTTCCACAGCAAAACATTTAACCGAGCCACCCAAGCCATGCGCCAACCAGGTTCTACCTTCAAGCCTTTCGTGTACTCAGCGGCACTCGCCAAAGGTATGACTGCGTCAACCATGATCAACGACGCACCACTCTCCCTGCCGGGTAAAGGTGCCAATGGTTCTGCTTGGAATCCTAAAAACTCAGATGGTCGTTATGCAGGCTATATTACCCTGCGCCAAGCATTAACAGCCTCTAAAAACATGGTTTCTATCCGAATCTTGATGTCTATCGGCATTGGATACGCGCAACAATACATCCAACGTTTCGGCTTCAAACCGTCCGAAATTCCAGCCAGCCTGTCTATGGCGCTCGGTACTGGTGAAACAACACCATTGCGTGTCGCTGAAGCATATAGTGTCTTTGCCAATGGCGGTTACAAAATTTCCGCATACGTCATTGACAAGATTTATGACAGCGAAGGTCGCCTAAGAGCGCAAATGCAGCCTCTTGTTGCAGGTGAAAACGCCCCTCAAGCCATCGACCCGCGCAACGCATACATCATGTATAAAATCATGCAGGACGTCGTCCGCGTCGGTACAGCACGAGGTGCCTCCGCACTCGGTCGTTCCGATATCGCCGGTAAAACCGGTACGACGAACGACAATAAAGATGCATGGTTTGTCGGCTTCAACCCGAATGTTGTTACCGCCGTATATATCGGCTTCGACAAACCGCGCAGCATGGGTCGCGCAGGTTACGGCGGTACGATTGCCGTGCCGGTATGGGTGGAGTACATGCGCTTCGCACTCAAAGGCGTGGAAATCAAAGGCATGAAAGCACCTTCAGGCATCGTGAACAGCGGCGGCGAATACTATATGAAGGAACGCATGACCACCAGCTCCGATATCACGTTGGACAATAGCGGTACCGTTCCACGTCCTGCACAACAAACTCCGCGCCCACAACGTCCGGCCAATGCAAACACTGCACCGACACCTGACAACGATCGGGACAGCGGCAGCCGCGGTCGCAATGATTTGCAGGAAACACCGGTACAGCCAAGCAATGTTAATAACAACCGACAATTAGACTCGCTGTTCTAATTGAACCCGTCAAAAGGTCGTCTGAAACCCGAATCAGGAATTTCAGACGACCTTTTTATATGAGGAAGCGCAATCTCAATTCACTGTCATGTTAAACAAAATAGAAAATTTCACTTTAAACCGGTATGGCATCGCCTCGTTCGAGTTCAAAACGGAGAGTCTTTTCAAATGCTGAAAATCAGTTTCATACCATCTACACTACTCATCAAACTCACCCCCCCTACCCCTTGATTTCAAACTATCTCACACCACGCTAAAATTTACCCTTTCCACTCACTCCATCAATCAAACCATAGATTGTAAAAACAACAAGGTCGTCTGAAAATGATTCAACCATTTTCAGACGACCTTTCGGGTTTATATCGTTCACAACATGAGCAGTATTAAGATGATTTTTGTTCATCCACCCCACCTTACAACGAACGGATTTGCGTCCCGTCAATACAGAGAATACTACGACCGATTACAATAACTCAGAATTTTCCGGATTTTCAATATTTAAGTTGTCGATTTCTTCTTGATGCATAGCAAACCATTCTCCGACAACTTGGTTGACTTCTTCTATGCCTTGCTTTTTAAGGCTGGAGAACAGCTGCACGCTGATGCGCTGACGGGTCATATAGGGTTTGAGCGATTTTTTAACTGCGCCCAAAGTTTTGATTTGATCGTTTTTCGACAGCTTGTCGGCTTTCGACAACAAAATATGAACGGGACGGCCGGTGATGTGAAAAAAGTCCAGCATCCGCAAATCCAGCTCTTTTAACGGGTGGCGCGCATCCATAATCAACACCAAGCCGATAAGTTGGCGTCGTTGTTGAAGGTAGTCGCCCAAGAGTTTTACCCAATGCGTACGGATGGCTTCTGGAACTTGTGCATAACCGTAGCCCGGCAAATCAACCATGAAGCTGCCGTTGCTCAATTCGAAAAAATTGATGTGTTGGGTACGCCCCGGCGTTTTGGAGACGTAAGCGAGCCGGACATGGTTGGTCAGGGTATTAATCGCGCTGGATTTGCCTGCATTGCTTCGTCCGACAAATGCGATTTCTGCGGGCGTGTCGGGCAGGTCTTTGAGATGGTTGACGGTGGTGAAGAATTTGGCGTTCTGAAAGAGGTTCATCCGTATTTCCTTGTTTCCTAGGATGGAGTGGCAGAATTTGCCGTGTCCATGTTGCGAAACATGGTAGTAATTTAATGTAAATCTAGTATAGAATAGCACGTTTATAGAATTATCGGTTTTTATCGGGTAAAATTTATCCGGCGTTTTGAGTATAAAAAAGGCATTGTCGCGGTATGCAATGCTGTAATCAGGAGCACTCCATGAAACGATTGACTTTAGCGGCCTTGGTTTTGGCTGCCGGTGCGGCTGTCGCTGCCCCGAAAGCGGATATTGCAAAAGGCAAAGAAGTGGCTACTACCATTTGTGCGGCATGTCATGCAGCAGACGGTAACAGCGGTATTGCTGCATATCCTAAGCTTGCCGCACAACATACTGGCTATATCTACCGTCAAACCTTGGACATTAAAGAAGGCAAACGTACACACGGCTCTGCCGCTGTGATGAAACCTATGGTGATGAACCTGTCCGAACAAGACATCCTGAATGTGTCTGCATTCTATGCCAAACAGCAGCCTAAACCCGGTGAAGCCAACCCTAAACAAAATGATCCTGTTTTGGGCGGCAAAATCTACCGCGGCGGTTTGGTGGATAAAAAGATCCCTGCATGTATGTCCTGCCACGGTCCTAGCGGCGCAGGTATTCCGGGCGGCGGCACTGAAATCGTCGCTTATCCACGCTTAGGCGGCCAACATATGGCTTATGTGGTCGATCAAATGAAGGCGTATAAAACCGGACAACGCAAAAATGCGATTATGGAAGACATCGCCAAACGCATGACCGAAGAAGAGTTGAATTCAGTTGCCAACTTTATCCAAGGTCTGCATTGATTTCTGCCGGATTTATACTGTTTGTCCGCTTTTGCGGCAAACGTGAATAAGAGGTCGTCTGAAAACTCCTGCTCTTCCGGGCTGGGTTGTTTTCAGACGACCTTGTGCGATGGTAGCTGCCGCTCTTAAGGCAATAAGTTTTTTCAAATGGCGGCTCCGGGCTTTTTACTCCATCATATCTGCCTGTCCGCGTCGTTTCCAATGTTTGGATTCTTCCGAATCCTGACAGTCTTTGTATTCCATATAGAATCAAACCGCTATGAGCAAATCCCCTTCATCCGTCCCCCTTATCCACAAACCTTGGTTCGCTTTTTTAAGCTCCATGCGTTTTGCCGTTGCCTTGCTCAGCCTTTTGGGCGTCGCTTCGGTTATCGGGACGGTGTTGCAGCAAAACCAGCCGCAGGTCAATTATGTTGTGAAATTCGGTCCGTTTTGGTCGCAGATTTTCAACTTTTTAGGCTTGTACGATGTTTATGCGTCCGCTTGGTTTGTGGTCATCATGATGTTTTTGGTGATATCGACCAGCTTGTGCCTGATTCGCAATGTTCCGCCTTTTCTCCGTGAAATCAAATCATTCCGTGAAAACGCTAAAGAAAAATCATTGGCGGCGATGCGCCATTCGACTGTGTTGGAAGGCAAGATGTCGTCTGAAATCGCCCAGCGTTATCTCGAAGTACAAGGCTTCAACTGCAAAACCGTAACGCGCGAAGACGGTTCGGTTTTGGTTGCCGCCAAAAAAGGGGCGATGAACAAGTGGGGCTATATTTTTGCCCATGCCGCGCTGATTGTGATTTGTTTGGGCGGCTTGATAGACAGCAACCTGCTGCTGAAAATCGGTATGCTGACCGGACGAATCGTGCCGGACAACCATTCCGTCTATGCCAAAGACTTCAAACCGGAAAGCATTTTGGGTACGTCGAACCTGTCGTTCCGCGGCAATGTAAACATTACCGAAGGGCAAAGTGCGGACGTGGTCTTCCTCAATGCCGACAACGGGATGCTGGTTCAGGATTTGCCGTTTGAAGTGAAGCTGAAGAAATTCCACATCGACTTTTACAATACCGGGATGCCGCGTGATTTTGCCAGCGATTTGGAAATTACCGACAAGGAAAGTGGCAAAAAATCCGAACACACCATCCGCGTCAACCATCCGCTGACGCTGCACGGCATTACCATCTATCAAGCGAGCTTTGCCGACGGCGGCTCCGATTTGAAGTTCAAAGCCTGGAATTTGGGCAACCCAAGCCGCGAACCGGTAACGCTCAGGGCGACATCTATGCGCGATTTCCCGCTTGACATCGGTAATACGTCCTACAAACTGGAGTTTGACCAATTCACGTCTATGAACGTGGAAGACATGAGCAAGTCGTCTGAAAAAGAGCAAACCCTGCAATCAGCGATTAACGACGTGCGCGCCGTGTCCCAAGAGAACAAAAAATACACCAACATCGGTCCGTCCGTTGTTTACCGAATCCGCGACAAAGCGGGTCAGGCTGTGGAATATAAAAACTACATGCTGCCTGTTAAACAAGAACAGGATTATTTCTTCATTACCGGCACGCGCACAGGTCTGGAACAACAATACCGTTGGCTGCGCATTCCTGCCGATAGAACCTCCAAACCCGATACCTTCATGGCGATGCGCGAACTCTTGAAAGACGAAGCCGCACGCAAAGCCGTCATCCGCAACGCGACCTTGAACGCGCCCGACAACATTCGCGAGCAATTCACCCTTGCCGCCGAAAACACCTTGGGCATTTTTGCGAAAGGCGGCTATTTGGCGTTGGACGAATTTATCACCAAAAACATCCCCAAAGAGCAACAGGAAAAAATGCAGGGATATTTTTACGAAATGCTGTTCGGCGTCATGAACGCCGTATTGGAAGAAACCATCCAAAAATACAAGCTGCCCGCATGGCCTCAAGACGAAGCGCGCAACCGCTTCCTGCTGCACAGCATGGACGCCTATACCGGCCTGACCGAATACCCCGCCCCCATGCTCCTACAACTGGACGGCTTTGAAGAAGTCCGCTCCTCCGGCTTGCAAATGACCCGTTCGCCCGGTGCATTTTTAGTCTATTTAGGCTCTGTTTTGCTGGTTCTCGGCACGATATTTATGTTCTACATCCGCGAGAAACGCGCGTGGGTTCTGTTTTCAGACGACCGTATCCGCTTTGCCATGTCTTCCAGCCGCAACGAGCGCGACCTGCAAAAAGAGTTTCCGCAACATACACAAAGCCTGCAACGACTGGCGAAAGATTTGAACCATGACGCATAACCATAACCCCCTACCCGAACACGAACTGCTGACGCACAAATCGTTCCTCAAGTCCCTGAATACGGTCGACTGCATATTCGCCCTCTTGACCGCAGCCGGCGCATTCTTCGCCCAAACCCGCATCCAGCACACCATGGACATCTACGAAATGGTGATTTTGTGGGCAAGCGCGGGCATTACCGTCTTTTTAGGCTGGTTTTTCAAACCCATGCGCTGGTTTGTACCTTTGTGTGCCGTCCTCGCATACGGCGCAGTCATGCTCTACGATGGCGAAATCAAACATGCCGACGACTTCCTGCTCAAATACTTCCTCAGCAGCCAGTCCGCGATTATGTGGCAATGCGCCTTCATCTTCTTCGCACTTTTTGCCTACATCTCCGGCGCCGTGTTGGCACAACGCAAAAACGTCGCCACCAACACCCTGCTCGGCATGGGTTCTGTATTCGCTTGGGTATCCGCCGTCGCAGGCTTTACCGGACTTTTAGTGCGCTGGCACGAAAGCTACCTCCTGCGCCCTGACGCAGGACACATCCCCGTTTCCAACCTTTACGAAGTCTTCATCCTCTTCCTCGTCATCACCGCCCTGATGTATCTCTACTACGAAGCCCGTTTCGCCGTACAAAAACTCGGCGGCTTCGTCTTCAGCTTCATGGCGATCGTTGTCGGCTTCGTCCTTTGGTACAGCTTTTCCCGCGAAGCGCACACCATCCAACCCCTGATTCCCGCCCTGCAATCATGGTGGATGAAAATCCACGTCCCCGCCAACTTTATCGGCTACGGCGCATTCTGTATCGCCGCCATGCTCGGCATCGCCGAACTTTGGGCATTGAGAACCGAAAACGCCGGCAAAAAATCATGGCTGCCGCATTCGCAAGTCATCGAAGAAGTCATGTATAAAGCTATCGCCGTCGGCTTTCTATTCTTCACCATCGCCACCATCCTCGGCGCACTGTGGGCTGCCAAAGCATGGGGACGTTACTGGAGCTGGGACCCGAAAGAAACTTGGGCATTCATCGTCTGGCTCAACTACGCCGTCTGGCTGCACCTGCGCCTTGTCGCAGGCTGGCGCGGCAAAATCCTCGCATGGTGGGCAGTCATCGGACTCTTCGTTACCGCCTTCGCCTTCATCGGCGTCAACATGTTCCTGAGCGGCCTGCACTCTTACGGCACCTTGTAAGCATCAAGGCACAATATTGAAAGGTCGTCTGAAAGCCCATACGGTTTTCAGACGACCTTTTTTAAATACCGATCATGTTTGTATCCCTTTTATCTTGATGGCTTCCGTTTAAAACAAAGGCAGCTCACGCAATAAAGAACGAAGCATCTTCCTTAAACAAAGGTCGTCTGAAAACAGTTTCCCATTTTCAGACGACCTTTCCGCACCATCAGACGCAGCAAAAGACAATCACACCGAATTTACCCCCAATATCCCTCCCTTTCCTATTGAAACACCCCTTCCGATAGACCATAATCCCATCTATCACGCAAAACACTTATACATTGCGCCGATTTCCCCCTGTTTTGCCCAATCCCCATATCAAAATAACAAAGGTCAACACCATGTGCCAACTGCTCGGCATGAACTGCAACACCCCCACAGACATCGTCTTTTCCTTTGAAGGCTTCCGCCGTCGCGGCGGCATTACCGACCACCATGCAGACGGTTTCGGCATCGGCTTCTTCGAAGGCAAAGGCGTACGCCTGTTCCACGACGACAAGCCCAGCGCCGATTCGCCCGTCGCCGACCTCGTCCGTGCCTACCAAATCAAATCCGAAAACGTCATCGCCCACATCCGCAAAGCCTCGCAAGGACAAACCTCGCTGGCAAACACCCATCCCTTCATGCGCGAAATGTGGGGCGAATACTGGCTGTTTGCACACAACGGACATTTGATGGATTTCTACCCCGAGCAAGGCGAGTATTACCATGCCGTCGGCACCACCGATTCCGAACGCGCCTTCTGCTACATCCTCAACCGTCTGCGCAGCCGCTTCGCCACCCAACCCGATCCAGACACCCTATTCGACGCCCTCGCCGCGCTGACCCACGAAATCCGCCGTTTCGGATTGTTCAACTTCGTTATGTCCAACGGCGACAACCTGTTTGCCCACGCCAGCACGCTTTTGCACTACATCGTACGCAAAGCCCCGTTCGGCAAAGCACGGCTTTTGGACGACGACGTCATGGTCGATTTTTCCGAAGTCACCACCCCCAACGACAAAGTCGCCGTCATCGCCACATTACCGCTGACCCGCGACGAAACCTGGTCGCAATTGGCAGTGGACGAACTGGTCATGTTCCGACAAGGCGACATCGTCCGCAGCGACCGTCCTGAACACCCCGTCTACATGAGCGCAGAAGAAGGCTTGGCAATCGCCCGCGCCGTCGGCGTATCCGTATAAAACGCAAAAGGTCGTCTGAAAAGCAGAAAACGGTTTTCAGACGACCTCTTCAACCCATAATAAACCCACCGACTATACGGGAATAGCTCAATCGGCTACAATTCCGTTTCACAAACAAATAAATTCAAAAACTTATGAAATGTCCGTTTTGTCAGCATCCCAATACTCAAGTCACCGATTCGCGGCTCTTGGAAGAGACGAACAGTATCCGCCGCCGCCGCCGTTGCGTGGAGTGCGGGCAGCGGTTCAGTACGTTTGAAACGGTCGAAATGCGGATGCCGCAGGTCATCAAATCCAACGGTACGCGCGTGGCGTTTAATCCGCACAAGCTGAAAACCAGTTTGGAACGGGCTTTGCACAAACGTCCGATTGCTCAGGAAAAAATCGACGAAACGGTCGCGCTGATTGAGCAGCGTCTGTATCAGTCGGGTAAAAAGGAAGTGCCGTCGCGCATGGTGGGCGAAATGGCGATGGAGGAATTGGCAAAAATCGATCAGGTCGCTTATGTCCGTTTTGCTTCCGTTTATAAAAGTTTCAACGACGTGTCCGAGTTTACTCAGGCAATCGCCACGCTGGTGCAGACCGACGGGAAATAGGTCGTCTGAAAGCGGTGTGTTGATGATGAAGAGGATGTTTATGAAAAGAGTGTTATCCGTAGCCGCCGCATTATTCTGCCTTGCCGCCTGCAGCCCCGAGCAGGGCGATGCGGTGTCGAAAGCCGCCTCCGATACGGTCCAAACGCTGACGAGCATGGACGGCAAAATTTCCATCTCCGTTCACAACAGCCACTTCACCGACATCATCGCCGATTCCGCCCGCCATCCGAAAAATGTTCCCGCCTCCAGCCTGATTCTGCTCCAACACGACCCTGAAGCGCGCATTACCATTTATGCGGCAAACAACGGTCCTGCCCAAACGGATGCCAAAGCCTATTTCGCCGAACTCAAAACCGCGCTGCAATCGGACGAGACTCAAAATGTCCGCGTCGGCATCGCCACCGACAACCGCATGAATTACCAAACCGACCGCGAAGACCGGCAAGGAAAGTTCAACCAATACTGCATCGCTATTCACGAAGCCAATATCTATACCGTTTGCGCGTACAGCCATCACGCGGGTCAGAAGGAATTGTCGGAAGTATTGAAAGAATTGAGTTTGTCGCGTTAATGCTTCGACGAACGGAATACGGCGAAAAAAGGTCGTCTGAAAACGGAAAACTTTAAGAAATCCACATTATGTTTGATTGTATTGATACCCAAATGATGCAAAACGCCCTTGCCCTTGCGCGGCTCGGGCGTTTTTCCACTTCACCCAACCCGCGCGTCGGCTGCGTGATTGCACACGGCAGCCAAATCGTCGGGCAGGGATTTCATGTCAAAGCGGGCGAACCGCATGCCGAAGTGCATGCGCTGCGGCAGGCAGGCGAAATGGCACGCGGGGCGACGGCTTATGTGACGCTCGAACCATGCAGCCATTACGGTCGCACACCGCCCTGCGCCGAAGCCCTTGTCGGCTCGGGCGTATCGCGCGTGGTCGCCGCCATGACCGATCCCAATCCGCTGGTGGCAGGCAAAGGTTTGGCAATGCTGGAAGCCGCAGGCATCCGTACCGAAAGCGGCTTATTGGAAACCGAAGCGCGTGAACTCAACCGCGGCTTTCTCTCCCGTATCGAACGCGGCCGCCCGTTTGTCCGCGTCAAATGCGCCGCCAGCTTGGACGGCAAAACCGCGCTTGCAGACGGACGCAGCTACTGGATTACCGGCGAAGCCGCAAGGGCGGACGTACAAACCTTACGTGCGGAAAGCTGCGCTGTCTTGACCGGCATCGGCACAGTGCTCGCCGACAATCCGCGCCTTAATGTCCGCGCCTTCCCGACGCTGCGCCAACCTGCGCGTATCGTGTTGGACAGCAAACTGCAAACGCCGTTTGGCAGCCACATGGTTTCAGACGACCTCAGTCCCACCGTCATCGTAACCGCCGTCGATGACGAAGAAGGCCTCAAACCATACCGCGCGTTCAATCATATCCGCATCTTGAGGTCGTCTGAAAACGCAGACGGGCGCATAGACCTCTCCGCACTGCTGCCCCGGTTGGCAGAACTGGGCTACGGCGAGATTATGGTCGAAGCGGGCGCGACGTTGACCTCCGCCTTTATCGAAACAGGCTTGGCAGACGAAATCGTGTTGTACCAAGCGCCGAAAATCTTAGGCGAAGGCAGAAGCCTGCTCGCCCTCCCCGCCAACCCTGCCGTTTTGACTTCGGAAGGCGAGTGGGAAAGCCGTTCGGTAGAGCTGATCGGACAGGACGTAAAATGGGTTTTGCGTAAAAAATAAGCTGATTCATAAACAACAAAGGTCGTCTGAAAACTGATTTTCGGTTTTCAGATAACCTTTTTGTCAGAAACAACGATATTTGACCGTATCGCCCGATCTGCTTGCCAGCGTTACAAATACCGCATCAACATATACCCTAGTAATATTAATTTTAGGTTAAATTACGCAAATATATTAAGATCAACTTTTATTAATTATTTGTATTTCCGAGATTATATTTAATCACGGAAGGTATAGTTATTTTTAAAAATAATACAATTCAAAATCTTACAGCTCAGGTTGATTATAATATTTGCATAAACATTTCCCAACACTCCATCATAGTCGGGCAATGCTGCATTTGCGCATACTAAACTTTTACGTCCCAAACCAATCTTAGGGAAAGATTTATTTTTGACACCGACAAAACGGATTCCGACCACGCTGTTTTTATGACTGCCGGTCGGGGTTCTGCTGCGGCATTTCGCATTGTGCAGCACGCCCTTTTCCATCACATGAGACTTGTCATGAAAAATATTACCATTCAGAAATTTGCAGATAAAACCGCCAAAATCGGCATCGTCGGCTTGGGCTACGTCGGCCTGCCGCTGATGCTCCGCTATGTAGACATCGGTTATCAGGTTTTGGGCTTCGACATCGACAAAACCAAAGTCGACAAACTCAACAAAGGCGAAACCTACATCGAGCATATTCCTGCCGAAAAAATCGCCGCCGCCTCAAACAGCCTTTTTGAAGCCACCACCGACTTTTCCCGCATCGGCGAAGTGGAAGCCGTGATTTTGTGCGTACCGACTCCGTTGAACAAATACCGCGAGCCGGACATGAGCTTCGTTATCGACACCACCGACGCGGTGAAACCTTACCTGCGCGCCGGTCAAGTGTTGTCTTTGGAATCTACCACCTACCCCGGCACAACCGAAGAAGAATTGCTGCCGCGCGTTGAAGAAGGCGGCTTGAAAGTCGGTAAAGACGTGTTCTTGGTGTACTCTCCGGAACGCGAAGACCCGGGTAACCCGAATTTTGAAACCCGTACTATCCCGAAAGTCATCGGCGGTCATACCCCTGCTTGTTTGGAAGTCGGTATCGCGCTGTATCAGCCAGCCATCGACAAAGTCGTACCGGTAAGCTCCACCAAAGCTGCCGAACTGACCAAACTTCTGGAAAACATCCACCGCGCCGTGAACATCGGTTTGGTGAACGAGATGAAAATCGTCGCCGACAAAATGGATGTCGATATTCACGAAGTCATCGCCGCTGCAGCAACCAAACCGTTCGGTTTCGTTGCCTACTATCCCGGTCCGGGCTTGGGCGGACACTGTATCCCCATCGATCCGTTCTACCTGACTTGGAAAGCGCGCGAATACGGCGTGAACACCCGCTTCATCGAGTTGGCAGGCGAAGTGAACTCCCACATGCCCGACTACGTCATCGGCAAAGTAGGACTGGCTTTGAACGAACACAACCGTTCCATCAAAGACAGCAAAATCCTGATTTTGGGTATCGCCTACAAGAAAAACGTGGACGACATGCGCGAAAGCCCGTCTGTGGAAGTGATGGATCGCCTGCACAAACTGGGCGCAAACATCTCCTACTCTGACCCGCACGTGCTTGAATTCCCATACATCCCCGGCCATCACTACTTCGACCTGAAGAGCGAACCGCTGACGCCGGAAACCGTGGCGAAATACGACTGCGTGGTGCTGACGACCGACCACGACAAGTTTGACTACGACATGATTGCCGAACACGCCAAACTGATTGTCGATACGCGCGGCAAATTCCCTGCGAAAAACCCGAAAGTCGTGAAGGCGTAACACCTTTGACGATTCAGGCAGACTGCTTGCCGACAAGTTTCGGCAGGCAGTCGGCTTTCTTAGGTCGTTTGTTTTCAGACGACCTAAGAAAGCTCTTATTTGCATGATGCGGCTGCGTTTTCAGGTCGTCTGAAAATCTTGGCTGCAACAAATCCCTCCTATTTATGAATATAAAAAAAATACTCGGCTATGCCTTAGGCCCGATAGGCAGCGCGGCTTTCGGCATCCTCTCGCTTCCGCTGATTTCATGGTACTACCCTGCGGAAGACATCGGCCGTATCGTCTTACTGCAAACCATATCCGCTCTGACCATCCTGATTTTGGGGCTGGGTTTGGATCAGGCGTATATCCGCGAATACTACGCTGCAGAAGACAAAGCTGCGCTGTTCAAATCCTTCAGCCTGTCTCCGTTTGTTTTGAGCATTGTTGGGGGATTGCTGATACTTTTGTGGAATCCCTCTTGGCCGTCTGAAATCATTTTTGACTTGAACAATGCCAAACTGGGTATTCTATTTTTGGTCTTCTTACTGACCACCCTGTTTACCCGCTTTTTCTCGCTCATCCTACGGATGCAGGAAAAGGCAATTGCTTTCTCGCTCAGCCAGCTGACACCGAAATTCCTGATTTTGGTTTTGGTTTTGCTCTTCATCCTAATCGGCATCCCCACCCACACCACCAGCTTGGTCTTTGCCTATACCGTTGCCCAAATACTGACCGTCGCTGTCTTGATCTACCAAACCCGAACCGATTTGGCCGCCGCCATCCGTTCGCCTTGGTCGGCAAAGCTGCACAAAATGGGGTTGAAATACGGACTGCCTTTAGCCTTCGGCAATCTCGCCTACTGGGGACTGACTTCCATCGACCGCTTTGTGTTGAAACAGATGGCAAGTTTGGAGCAACTGGGTATTTACTCGATGGCGGTCAGCTTCGGCGCTGTCGCCCTGATTTTCCAAAGCGTATTCTCGACCATATGGGCGCCATTGGTGTTCAAATGGGTTGAAGACAACACCAACCTCGACAAAATCGGCGGCATTACCCTGTCGATGACTGCGCTCATCAGCGCGATGGTTTGCTTTATCGGTATTTTTTCGCCGGTGGTCACTTGGATTCTTCCCGGGAAATATGCATCGGTACAGTTTATTTTACTGTCGTGCATGATGTTTCCTTTGTTTTATACGCTGACGGAAGTGACCGGCATCGGTTTGAACGTCGTCAAAAAAACCTGGCTGATTACCGCAGTCAATATTGCGACATTCCTGCTGAACTTCGGCCTGCTGTATTGGCTGGTTCCAATACTGGGCGCACGGGGCGCCGCAATGGCAAGCGCGACTTCTTTTTGGGTGTTTATGCTCATTAAGACCGAATTGTCTTCAAGGATGTGGCAAAAGCTGCCCTGCCGGCAAATTTATATCAATACCGCACTCTGCCTGCTTTTGTGCCTGAGCTATACCTACTTCGGCAACACCGGCAACTATTACATTTTTGCTTTAATCTGGCTGGCAGGTTTGATTGCCCTGACTTTGAAATACAAAACGCAACTTTCTTCCGCTTTATCGGCAGTGAAAGGTCGTCTGAATAAAAAACATTCAACACAATAACAACCATATCGCGCGCAGTTTTGATTCTGCCGCCACAAAACGCTTACTCACCGAGAATCTTTGATTTTGTGCTCTGTCCGCAACCTATGCGGCTTGTACGCTGACACATCTGACACAGGTATTATCATGCATACATTAATCATTCCTTCTTGGTATCCATCCACTCCGGACGACGTCAACGGAATCTTCTTCCGCCTGCAGGCACAAGCCTTGCAAAGGTCCGGAGTCAAAGTGGGCGTTATCGCACCGATATTCCGTTCGTTCAGAACTCAGGCGAAAACTGCGTTCAACCCGAAAAATTACGGAATAAGGACCTACATCGAAAAAGACGTACCGACTTATGTGTACGACAGCATGTTTTTCTTCCCGCGCATTCCGTATATCGACCGCAAACGGGAAATCGCCGCCAGTATGAAACTGTTCCGCCAATATGTCGCAGACCACGGTATGCCCGACGTCCTGCATGCACACTGCGTCAACAGCGGCGGCATTATTGCTTACGAGATCCACAAAGCCACCGGCATCCCGTATGTCATTACCGAACACAGCACCACCTATGCCCGCAAACTTATCCGCAACTGGCAGCGCCCGCTGATGTATGCCGCCGCCCAAAACGCCGCCTGCCGCTTGGCCGTCAGCCGCGACTTTGCCGAACTGTTGAAAGAAGAATACCGCGGATTGGAGTGGCAATATGTTCCCAATATCCTGTCCGCCAGCTTTGAAGCGCCTATCGACCTTGCCGACAAACCCGCCAACGAAGACTTTACCTTCTGCTCGGTCGCACACCTGCAACATAAAAAAGGCTACGACATTCTGTTGCCCGCCTTTGCCGAAGCAGTCAAAGCCTATCCGAACCTGAAGCTGAAAATCGGCGGGGGCGGCTACGAAGAATTCAAGCTACACCGTTTGGCAAAAGATTTGGGCTTGGAAGACAACGTTATCTTTGAAGGTCGTCTGAAAAACGAAGAAGTCTTGGATTTGATGCATCACAGCGATGCTTTCGTATTGGCAAGCCGCCACGAAACTTTCGGCGTCGTTTTCATCGAGGCTTTGGCGCAAGGATTGCCCGTCATCGCGACACGCTGTGGCGGACCCGAGACTATTGTGAATCCTTCCAATGGACTTTTGGTTGACGTCGGAGACCAAAAATCGCTGACAGAGGCGCTTATCTCCCTCTATCGAAACCGAAAAAAATACCTCCCGCGCCTGTTGCGCGAAAACTGTCTGAAAGAATTTGGAGAGCGTCCTGTTACCGAACAAATCATTTCTGCATATAATAAAGCTCTTGGAACGACCTAAATTTCAGGAAGCAACGTGAAAATTAAAAAACAAAATATATACATTACTATGCTTTATACGATGGTTACCGCCTACATGTTAGGACCGATGCTGTCGTATAAACTGGGGATTCCGCGTATCGACAATCCGCTGACCCTCTTACTGGTACCTGCCACCCTGCTGATTTTTTTCATAGAAAACAAAACATTCAACAGCAAGGCAGGACTCATGCTGGTGGCTGTCGGGCTGATGACCGGCTGGAGCGCGATCCATCTGCTCATCACGCCGATGGATTCGGTCAGGGTCATGGATAGCTTTTTCTTCCTGTCGGTTGCCGGCTTGTTTTATCTGCTGTATCTGATTTTGAACCGACACGAAAACCCCTTGCGCTTCATACGCAGGCTGTTGATTTTCTTTTGCGCCTTTATCATTATTCCGCCCGTTATCGAAGTATTGACCGGCACACAGTTTGTCAACTCAAACGAAATTTTGGCGATTGAAGCAGGTATTATTAAGGGCTTTTTCTTCAACCCCAACAACTTGGGCACAACCGCCCTCTGCTTCGCCCCTGCCGTTTTGATATTTTTCAATATCGGCGTCAGCAAAAGAGAACATCTGTTCGGCTGGATTTTGTTTTTGAGTTTGGGTGCGATTATTTTTGCCAGTGCGTCACGCACGGCGACGATGTGTTACATCATTTTGTTCTTATTGAACCTGATTTACCGCAATAACGGACTGTTCTCCCTGCTGACCGTCGGCGTTGCAGGCGCGATTTTGTCGATGATTCCGAAGCAATACATTGCCGACTTTCTGCTTTCAATGAACAGCAACGTCTTTTTGGAAAACATTTCTTCCCGCCTGTATTTATTCCTGTTCGACTTGGAAAGCGACAACTCGGTCGGCTACCGCCAAGAAATTTACAACTACTTCTGGAGCAATCCGCCGCTTTTGCTTTACGGCTACGGTCCTAAAAACTTTCAGGAATACTTCGGCGGGCATTTGAGCGACAGCCTCGGTTTTGAAAATCCGCACAGTTTCATCATCGAACTGTATTTGGGCTTCGGCATCATTTCCTTAATCGGCTTCATCTGCTACATCATTTGGTATGCAATGAACGTCTTTTTAAGCCAAAACCTGCGAAACAAACAAAAAGCCATCGGCTTGGCGGCAATCGGTCTGTTTATTTTGGCGGGCTTCATCCCGTCCACCATTTTGCGTATGCCCTTCATTTGGCTGCCCTGCTTTTTGATTTTCCTGTACAGCGTCCTGCCGCAGCGCGATGCGGCGTATAACGCGTACCGATATACCCATTAATAGAAAACACGCTATGAAAAAAATTGTTTTGACTACTTCCATGTCTGGCCTCGGCGGCACTGAAAACGCGACCTTCCGCTTAGGACGGTTGCTCAGGCAGCGCGGCCACGAGGTCGTCCTTGCCTCTTCCGATGGCCCTCTGATCAAAGAAGCCCAAGCCTTGGGCATTCAATGGCGTCCTATTGATTTTTATCAGGGCGGCATCTTGGGCTACATCAAGGGCATGTTCGCCTACATGAAGATGTTGAAACAAGAAAAACCCGATATCATCCACTGCCAAATGGCGCGTATTGTTCCCGCCTGCGCCATTGCCGCGAAAATTTCCTCGCCCAAAACCAAAGTGTTCTACCACGCGCGCGGCTTGGAAGCGGAAACCTATCCCAAAATCGCCAAACTTTTCGACAAACTGGGCGTATATATTATCGGCAACTGCAGACACGAGCAGGAAAAACTGATCCGTCACGGCTTCCCCGCCAACCGCATTGCCTACACCTACAACGCCCTGCACAAAGTCGATTACGTTCCTGAAAAAACCGCCAAAGACTACGTCATGCTCGGCACCCTGTCGCGCTTGGATACCGTCCGCGCCGTGCATGTGATGTTGGACATCTTTAAGAAAATGATTGACCGCAATATGCCCGTACGCCTGAACGTGGCGGGCATAGGCGAAGAGATGGACAATCTGAAGGCGCAAGCGAAGCGTCTGAGCATAGACGACAAAGTTACCTTCCTCGGCGGCGTGCGCGATTTGACCGGCTATTTCAAAGACGTGGATATTTTGGTGAACACGCCGCACTGTATCGGCGACCACGGCGCAGGCGTCGGCAACAACATCCTTGAAGCCGGCCTCTACGACACGCCCGTCGTTACCTACAACATGGGCGGCATTTCCGAAATGGTCATTACCGGCGAAACCGGATACTGTTTCCCCTTCGGCGAAGACGAAGCCTTTATCGAAGCCGTCGATAAACTCATCAAGCAGCCCGAGCTGCGCGAGAAAATGGGCAAAGCCCTGCATAAACACGTTGAGACCTTGTGTTCCGATGATGAAATCTATCGCACCACAATGGCCGCTTACGATATGTGAGGTCGTCTGAAAATATGAACATCACCATCGTCGCCCCCTACTGTTCGCTGCCGTCCGAGCCGCATTTCAACCGCTTCTGGTATCTTGCCGAGCTGTTGTCGCAGTCTCATGACGTGCTGCTGATTACCAGCAATTTCAAACACTACGACAAATCTTTCAGACGACCTGAAGATGCCGAATCCGCCTCAAGAGGTCGTCTGAAAGTCATGCTGCTGGAAGAGAGCGGCTACGGCAAAAACGTCTCGCTAGACCGCGTCAAAAGCCATCATGTGTTCGTCAAAAATTTTGAGCAATGGCTGAACAACTGCCGTCCGGGCGAACAAGACGTCGTCTTTTCCGCCTACCCGCTGATTGCCACCAACCTGCTTTTGGGCGAACACAAAGCGCGTTTGGGCTACAAACTGATTATCGACGTGCAGGACGTATGGCCGGAATCCTTCTCCTCGGTCGTACCGTTTTTGAAAAAAATCCCGCACAACCTGCTGCCCTTCTCCTCCCGCGCCAACCGAGCCTACCGCTACGCCGACGCATTGGTTGCCGTGTCGCAGACCTACCTCGACCGCGCCAAAGAAGCCAATCCGAACGTGCCCGGCGAAGTCGTCTATATCGGTGCGGATTTTCCAAAACTCGATGCTGCACCGGCAAAAGACTTCGGCGACAACAAAACCCGTTTCTTCTACTTGGGTACGCTCAGTTACAGCTATGACGTGGAAACCGTGTGCAAAGGCATCCGCAAACTGTTGGACGACGGCGAAAATGTAGAGCTGCACATCATGGGCGGCGGCCCCGATTTGGACAGGCTCAAACAATACGCCTGCGACGGCATCAAGTTTTACGGCTACATTCCCTACGCCGAGATGATGTCGGTTGCCAAAGGTTGCGACATCTCCGTCAATGCCATCCATTCCTACTCCATGGCGTCGATAACCAACAAACTGTCCGACTACATGGCATTGCAAAAACCGATTTTAAACAGCCAGGTCAACGACGAAGTTGCCGAAGTCCTGCCCCTGCTGCCGCATGCGGACTACCGTTCCGGCGATGTGGACAGCTTCGTCCAAGCCGCCAAAGACATTCTGGCGCGCAAAAACGACCCCGTTCAATCCGACGAAATCGTCCGCCGCTTCAAGCGCGATGTGGCGTATCAAAAAATCGTCAACCTGATTGAAAGATTAGCCCATGAGTAAATTCTTCAAACGCCTGTTTGACATCGTCGCCTCCGCCTCGGGACTGATTTTCCTCTCGCCCGTATTTTTGATTTTAATCTACCTCATCCGCAAAAACCTGGGCGAACCGGTATTCTTCACCCAAGAGCGGCCGGGTAAAGACGGTAAACCGTTCAAAATGATCAAATTCCGCTCCATGCGCGATGCGGTCGATAAAGACGGCAACCCGCTGCCCGACAGCGAGCGGCTGACCCCTTTCGGCAAGAAACTGCGCGCGACGAGTTTGGACGAACTTCCAGAGCTTTGGAACGTTCTAAAAGGAGAGATGAGCTTGGTCGGTCCGCGACCGCTTTTGATGAGCTACCTGCCGCTTTACAACGAATTTCAAAACCGCCGCCACGAAATGAAACCGGGCGTAACGGGTTGGGCGCAGGTTAACGGGCGCAACGCGCTTTCGTGGGACGAAAAGTTCGCACACGATATTTGGTATATCGACCATTACAGTTTTTGGCTGGATATGAAAATCCTGTTTTTGACAGTCAAAAAAGTCTTTATCAAAGAAGGCATTTCGGCGGAAGGGGAAGCCACCATGCCCTATTTCACAGGAAATGACACTGATGCGAAAAAATAACGTACTTATCCTTTCCGCGGGAAGGCGCGTCGAATTGGTACAGGATTTTCAAACTGAAGCTGCCAAGTTTTCAGACGACGTCAAGATTTTGACGACGGATTTGGTACCACGCATGTCTTCCGCCTGCCATGTTTCGGATGGTTCGTTTGAAGTACCGTTGATCAATGACGATTCGTATATCGACAGCATTTTCAATTTGGCGGTACGCGAAAACATCGGTTTAATCATCCCCACCATAGACACCGAACTGCAAAAGCTGGCAGACGAACGCGAACGCTTCGAAGCGGCAGGTATCCACATCGTCGTTTCCGATTCGGACTTCATCGCGCAATGCCGCGACAAACGGAAAACCGCCGACCTGTTTGCACGCTACGGCATACGCTCGCCCGAAATTTACGACCGCGAGAATTTGGTTTTCCCTTGCTTCGCCAAGCCTTACGACGGCAGCCGCGCCATCGGTGCCAAAAGAATCGACACGCCCGCCTGCCTGACACCTGAAATCGTGGACGACCCCAAGCTGATGTTCTGCGAACTTATCAACATCGAAAACGAATTTGCCGAGTTTACCGTCGATATGTATTACGACCATGAAGGTCGTCTGAAATGCGCCATCCCGCGAAAACGCTTGGAAGTGCGCTCCGGCGAAGTCAGCAAAGGCGTTACCCGCAAAAACAGCCTCTACCAAACGCTGCTGGAAAAAATGTCGGTATTGGAAGGCGCGCGCGGCTGCATCACGGCGCAGTTCTTCTGCAACGAAGAAACCGGCGAATTCTACGGCGTGGAAATCAACCCCCGCTTCGGCGGCGGCTTCCCGCTGACGTATGCCGCAGGCGGCAATTATCCGGGCTGGCTGATGCGCGAATATCTCGGCGACGGAGAAATCCCGTTTTCAGACGACTGGGAAAACAACCTCATCATGCTGCGCTACGATGCCAAGGTCTTGGTTCATGAAAACGATTAATCCCGAAACCGCCGTCATTGTCTTCGACTTGGACGATACCCTGTATTCGGAATACGAATACAAGCTGTCCGGCATCCGTTCGGTCGTCGATACCATTGTCGCACTGTATCCCGATTGGAATTCAGACGACCTATGGCGCAGCATCGACCCCGACGGCAAAGACTGGCTGGACAGATTGTGCCGCCACTGCGGTTTCAACGAATCAGAGAAACAGGTTCTTCTGTGGCAATACCGGCTGCACCGCCCGACGCTGACGCCGTATGCCTCGCAGGATTTCCTGTCCGAGCTGACCGCGCCCTTCGCCGCACGCGCACTGATTACCGACGGCAGAAGCCTGACCCAGCGTCTGAAACTGGAAGCCTTGGGTCTGTATTCCCTGTTTGACAACATCCTCGTCTCCGAAGCCTGCGCTTCGGAAAAGCCCGATGACAAACGCTTCCGCTATTTACAAGACAAATATGCCGCAAAGGCAGACTGCTTCATCTATATCGGCGACAACATTTCCAAAGACTTTATCGCGCCGAACGCTTTGGGCTGGATAACCATAGGATTGCGTCCCTCCGGACAAAACATCCACCGTCACCTGCCTGAAAGTTTTAGCACAGAATACCATCCCAACTTTTGGATTGACTCCCTTCAAGATTTAGCATCTTTGGGCAATTCAAGCATTTAAACATTACATAATCAAACGTACACTCACGATACTAAAAAGGACTATTTCATGACAAAAATATTATTCATGGGGCGTAAACAGATTTCCGCCAACCTGCTCCGACTATTATCCTCACAAGACGGCATCGAAATCGTCGGCGTTCTGACCGACAGCCACCTGCAAGGCTCGCCGACGACCGCCGCCGCCAAAGAATTGGGCTTACCGCTCTATACTTTCGATACCGCCTTGGAAGCGATGAAGGAAGGTCGTCTGAAATACGATTTGGGCTTGTCCGTACTCTACTGGCGCAAACTTCGCGACGAATTCCTGACCATCCCGAGCTTAGGCACGATCAACTTCCACCCTGCCCTGTTGCCCGAATACAAAGGCACGGGCGGCTACAACCTCGCCATCATGGACGAATTGTCCGAGTGGGGCAGCACTGCCCACTACGTCGATGCCTCCATCGACACCGGCGAAATCATCGAAGTGGACCGTTTCCCCATTGACCCCGCCGCCGAAACCGCCCAATCGCTCGAACGCAAAACCATGCAGGCATTGGAGCCGTTCGCACAACGCATTATCGCCCGCGCCATCGAAGCGCAAGCCAAACTGCCGACCATGCCCAACATCGGCGGCCGCTACGTCAGCCGCGACGAGATGGAAGCCATGAAGCAAATCCGTGACGGCGACGATGTGGAGAAAAAAATCCGCGCATTCTGGTTCCCGCCTTACGACGGCGCATACGTCGAAATCGACGGTCAAAAATACACCTTAATCAACCGCCAACTGCTGGAAGATGTCGCCCCCAAAGACTCCACCAGCCTTTTCGCAGGAAAAGCCAATGCTTAACACATCCCTTTCCCCATGGCCGAGCTTCACCCAAGAAGAAGCCGATGCCGTTTCCAAAGTCCTGCTGTCCAACAAAGTCAATTATTGGACGGGCACCGAATGCCGCGAATTTGAAAAAGAATTTGCCGCCTTTGCCGGTACGCAATACGCCGTCGCCCTTTCCAACGGCACGCTGGCACTCGATGTCGCGCTCAAAGCAATGGGCATAGGCGCAGGCGACGACGTCATCGTTACCTCGCGCACCTTCCTCGCCTCCGCTTCCTGCATCGTTACCGCAGGCGCAAACCCCGTGTTTGCCGATGTGGATTTGAACAGCCAAAACATCAGCGCCGAAACCATCAAAGCCGCGCTGACGCCGAATACTAAAGCCATCATCGTCGTCCACCTCGCCGGTATGCCCGCCGAAATGGACGGCATCATGGACTTGGCAAAAGAACATGATTTGTGGGTGATCGAAGACTGCGCCCAAGCGCACGGCGCGAAATACAAAGGCAAATCCGTCGGCTCCATCGGACACGTCGGCGCATGGTCGTTCTGCCAAGACAAAATCATGACCACCGGCGGCGAGGGCGGCATGGTGACCACCAACGACAAAGAGCTGTGGAGCAAAATGTGGTCGTACAAAGACCACGGCAAAAGCTATGACGCCGTGTACCACCGCGAACACGCCCCCGGCTTCCGCTGGCTGCACGAAAGTTTCGGCACCAACTGGCGCATGATGGAAATGCAGGCGGTCATTGGCCGCATCCAGCTCAAACGCATGCCCGAATGGACGGCTCGCCGCCAAGCACACGCTGCCAAGCTGGCAGAAAGTTTGGGCAAGTTCGCCAGCATCCGCCTGATTGAAATCGCTGACTACATCGAACACGCACAATACAAGTTCTACGCCTTCGTCAAACCCGAACACCTCAAAGAAGGCTGGACACGCGACCGCATCGTGAACGAACTGAACGCACGCAAAGTCCCCTGCTATCAAGGCAGCTGCTCCGAAGTCTATTTAGAAAAAGCCTTCGACAACACGCCGTGGCGACCCAAAGAGCGACTGAAAAACGCCGTCGAACTGGGCGACACCAGCCTGATGTTTTTGGTGCATCCGACGCTGACCGACGACGAAATCGCGTTCTGCAAAGAACACATCGAAGCCGTATTGTCAGAAGCCACGGCGTAAAGTAAAAACCGCCGCGCCCGTATCATCGGGACGGCGGCGGTTTACTGCTTCAGCCGGTTATAGTGGATTAACTTTAAATCAGGACAAGGCGACGAAGCCGCAGATAGTACATCAGGACAAGGCGATGAAGCCGCAGATAGTACAGATAGTACGGAACCGATTCACTTGGTGCTTTAAGCACCTTAGAGAATCGTTCTCTTTGAGCTAAGGCGAGGCAACGCCGTACTGGTTTAAAGTTAATCCACTATAAAAAAGGGAATCGGCAAACAGCCGACACATACGGAAAACCAATGCTCCGTAGCAACAAACGTCTTTTCAGACGACCTTTGCATGACCGAGGTCGTCTGAAACCCACCCATAACATTATTCAGAACATACCAAAATGAATTTGGAAACCCTGTTATCCCTGCCCCGCAACGTCAAAAAAACCTTCTTCGTCATCCACGACGTTTTGATGATTTTCATCGCCTTTTGGTTTGCGCAAAGCCTCCGAATCCAATACTCCGACGAATGGGCAAGTCTGGCAAACTGGCTGGCGTTCGGCTCGACTGCCGTACTGACCATCGCCCTATTCGTCAGACTGGGGCTGTACCGCGCCGTTACCCGCTTCGTCAGCACCCGTGTCCTGACCGCCGCCGCATTCGGCAGCCTGATTTCAGCCGTCTTGTTCTGCCTGACCACCTTGGTTTTCGAACGTAAGCTACACCTTGCCCTGCCTGTCGTTTATTTCTTGCTGCTGGTCGTCTGTATCACCAGTTCGCGTATGATTCTGCGCGCCATCCTGACCGACCGACATAAGAAACAAATGGCGCCCGTCATCATTTACGGCGCAGGACAATCCGGTCGCCAACTGCTGGAAGCCATCAAACAGGTCAACGAATATTCCGCCGTCGCCTTCGTTGACGACAACCCCAAAATCCGCCACACCGTCATCTACGACCTGACCGTCTATGGTCCTGACGACATCCAATCGCTCATCGACCGCTACGGCGTGGAAAAAATCCTGCTCGCCATCCCCAGCTCCACTCAGGAAGAACGCCGCCGCATCATCCAAAATCTGGAACAATACACATGCGAAGTGCTGACCATTCCCGGCATGAAAGACTTGGTAGAGGGCAAAATCAAAGTCAGCGCATTGAAAAAAATCTCCGTCGTCGATTTGCTCGGCCGCGACCCGGTAGCCCCACGCCCCGAACTCATGGGCGCAGACATCACCGGCAAAACCGTCATGGTGACAGGTGCAGGCGGTTCCATCGGCTCCGAGCTCTGCCGCCAAATCCTGAAATGCCGCCCGTCCAAATTACTGCTGTTCGAACTGTCCGAGTTCTCCCTATACAGTATAGACAAAGAATTGCGTGAAACTCAGGCAGCCGCCGGCAGTCAAATCGAAGTTGTGCCCCTGCTTGGTTCTGTACAAAACAAAGAACGCCTGATCAGCGTCATGACCGCGTACGGCGTTGAAACCGTCTATCACGCCGCCGCCTACAAACATGTCCCCATGGTCGAGTTCAACACCGTCGAAGGCATCCGCAACAACGTCTTCGGCACGCTCTTGTGCGCCCAAGCCGCCGTCGAATCCGGCGTCAGCACCTTCGTGCTCATCTCCACCGACAAAGCCGTGCGCCCGACCAACACCATGGGCGCGAGCAAACGCATGGCGGAACTGTGCCTGCAGGCGCTTGCCGCCGAGCCCAACCAATACACCCGCTTCTGTATGGTTCGTTTTGGCAACGTTTTAGGTTCCTCCGGCTCCGTCGTTCCCGTGTTTGAAAAACAGATCGCTGAAGGCGGTCCCATCACCCTGACCCACCAAGACATCACCCGCTACTTTATGACCATCCCAGAAGCCGCCCAACTCGTCATTCAAGCGGGCGCAATGGGCAAAGGAGGCGACGTATTCGTGTTGGATATGGGCGAATCTGTTAAAATCATTGACTTAGCCAAACAAATGATTACGCTTAGCGGCCTGAAATTGAAAGATGCCCAACATCCCGACGGCGATATCGAAATTAAAATTACAGGACTGCGTCCGGGCGAAAAACTTTACGAAGAGTTGCTTATTGGAGACGAAGTACAAAAAACCACTCATCCCCGAATTATGACCGCCAGCGAAGTAATGCTGCCATGGGCGCAATTAAATGACATAATTATGCGTATGGACTTAGCGTGCTCAAATTCAGACCAACAAACCCTGCGCGCCCTGCTGCTCGAAGCCCCTACCGGCTTTAATCCCAAAGACGATATTTGCGATTTGGTTTGGCAGCAGACACATTAAACACCCTACCGATAAAGCAAAACATTCCACAAAAAGGTCGTCTGAAAGTTTTCAGACGACCCCGATAAGACTGACAAGGATACCGACATGAAAAAACAGCTTGCCCTCATCAGCCTGTCTCTGATGGCACTGACCGCCTGCAACAGCAGCACCGTCATCCCCGGCTCCACCATCAACACACGCAACAAAACCATCGTTTACGAAAACGGCGAAACCGTAGCAGACACCAAATTCGACAAGCGCGTCGCCATCTATCCGATCACCTTCGGCCTCGTTGAAAAAATGCGCAGACCGCCGGTGTTGTCACAAAACAACGGTGCGCTTGAGCGCAGCAAAGCCGCCTACCGCTACCACATCGGCAAAGGTGACGTATTGAACATCATGGTTTGGGCGCATAACGACCTCAATTCACCCGTACAACAAAGCAACCCGCAAACCAACCAAGTCAGCCGCGGTGCCTGGGTGGACGAAGGCGGCTACATCACCTATCCGCTGGTCGGCAAAATCCAAGCGCAAGGCAAAACCATAGACGAGCTGCAAAACATCCTGACAGGTCGTCTGAAACGCTATCTTAAAAATCCCCAAGTTACCATCAACGTAACCGAATTCCGCTCGCAACGCGTATCCGTTGCCGGGGCGGTCGGACAAGCCGGACAACTGCCGATTACCAACGTCCCCATGACCATCCTCGATGCCGTCAACCAAGCGGGCGGCGTGGCGCAAAATGCCGACACCCACCACATCAAATGGACGCACAACGGCGTTGACCGCACCATTTCCCTGCAAAGCATCATGCAGTACGGCGATATGTCGCAAAACCACCTCTTAAGCAACGGCGACATCGTTTACGTGCCGAACAACAGCAACAGCAAAGTGTACGTTATGGGCGAAGTCGGCCGCCAAGCCACCCTGCCTATCGGCAACCACGGTCTGAACCTCACTCAAGCCTTGGGTGAAACCGGCGGCATGAATCAAGCCTTGGCAGACGCAACCGGCGTATTCGTCATCCGCCGTGCGCCTGAAGATGCGGTTAAACCTATCCACATTTACCAACTTAACCTGAAAGACGCGACCGCTTACGCCTTGAGCAGCGACTTCGACCTGCGTCCGAACGACGTTGTTTATGTGACTGCCGCTCCGGTTACCCGTTGGAACCGCGTAGTGTCGCAATTGACCAGCTTCGTCAGCAACGTCAACGCTATCGACAGCACTTTCAAATAACCTGACGACGCCTGACAGCACCTGCTGTCAGGCAAAACGGCGGGTCGGTTATTTATCGTCTGATGACGTATAAACAAAATCCTTTCAGGCCGACAAAATACCGACCGCAAACCGTTTTATAATGATTTGACCATACACAAGAAAAAAATATCGCTTCTCTTATGTTTCAAAATATTTTAGTAGTATGCATGGGCAATATCTGCCGCTCCCCGATAGCGGAGCGCATTTTGCAGAAGAAACTGCCCGGACTCCGCGTCAGCTCCGCCGGCATCAATGCATTGGCGGGGAAAGATGCCGACTTCCAAGCCATCAAAACAGCCCTTAAGCACGGCGTAGTCGTTGCCGGTCACACCGCCCGCCAGCTGACCCCTGAAATGTGCGATACAGCAGACCTGATTTTGGTGATGGAGCCGGCGCATATCGACATGGTTGCCGATATCCTGCCTTCCGCGCGCGGGAAAACCATCCTGCTCGCCCAATGGCTGCCCAAGAAAAACATACCCGACCCGTTCAAACAAAGCAGCGAAATGTTTGAAGCCGTATTCCAACAAATACAAAGCGCAGCCGAGACTTGGGCTGAAAAATTGAACGGACCAACCCCGGCATAACACTCACTTATGCCGGATTCAATCAATTAAATCCAAACAGAAAGCCTACTGATGTATAAACAATATCCGTCATCAGCATCCTCCAACAACGACGAAATCGATTTCGGCCAACAACTGCACAATCTGTGGCTGCACAAATCCAAAATCGCCACCGCATTGATTGCGGGCGGCTTGCTCGGTGCCGTTTTCAGCTTTGCGTCCACACCTGTTTACCGTGCTGACGCCATGTTGGAAATTGAAACCAAACAAAACCAGATTCTGTCCGAAATCAACAATATGCTTTCCAACGAGCCGGCGCCTTCCGAAGCCGAAATCGAATTGGTCCAATCGCGCATGGTAATTGGCAAAACCGTTGACGAGCTTCAGCTTGACCAAGAAGTCAAAGCCACCTACTTCCCGGTTTTCGGCAACATGGTTCACAACCTCAGCGGCAACGACGATCCGATTTTAAAAATCGGTACATTTACCGTGTCTGAAGAATGGATCAACAAACCCTTCAAACTGACCGTCAAAGACAGCAAAAACTATATCCTGACGCTCCCAAACGGTACAGCCAAAGAAGGCCGCGTCGGCACGCCGCTGAAAATCAATAACGAAACCGTTCTGAAAGTCGACCAAATCCTTGCCGAAACAGATCAGGATTTCGAGTTGACCAAGTTTTCCAAACTCAGCGCCATCGAAAACATCAAAAACCAACTCTCGGTGATCAGCAAAGGCAAAACCAGCCCCATCATCAATCTTGCCTACACCGATGTTGATCCGAAAAAAACCAGCGCCGTCCTCAACAGCATTGCTGACAACTACGTCGCGCAAAACCGCGAACGCGACATTCAAGTCGCCTCCAGCGGCTTGGCGTTCATCAGCGAAGAATTGCCTCGTCTGAAAGAGACCCTGCAAGAAGCAGAAAACAAACTCAATGCCTACCGCGAACGCGCCGGCTCGCTCGACATTCCGCTTGAGTCCAAAGGCGCGCTTGAAAGCCTGACCAGCATCGAAACCCAAATTACCCTGCTCAAAACCGAAGAAGCAGGTTTGGCAGAACTGTACACTCCGGAACACCCTTCCTATAAAGCCGTTTTGGACAAACTGGCGGTACTCGAACGAGCCAAGAGCAAAATCAACCAGCAAATTGCCGGTCTGCCTAACACCCAACAGGAAGTCATCCGCCTGACCCGCGACGTAGAAACCAACCAAGCGACCTACGTCCAACTCTTGGCGAAACAACAAGAACTCAACATCATGAAAGCCAGCGCGCAAGGCAACGTCCGCGTCGTTGACCATGCCTACACGCCGGAACAACCGATCGCCCCGCGCAAAGCCGTCATTACCGCATTAAGCGCACTTGCCGCAGGTGCGCTCGCCTCCATGTGGGTCATGCTGCAAGGCCGTATGCGCCGAGGCATCACGTCGTCTGAAGAGATTGAAAACCTCAATCTCGAAGTCGCCGCCCTCGTACCCTACTCCAAAACCCAGCAAAAACGCGACCTGTTGAAACGCAAATTCAAATCCCTGAACGGCCGCTCCAATTATCTGCTGGCAAACGAAGATGCCTCCGACGTCGCCGTCGAAGCCATCCGCGCCCTGCGTACCAACATCTACTTCTCCATGCTGGATGCGCGCAACAATGTCCTCATGATTACCGGTGCAGCCCCTGAAGCGGGTAAATCCTTTATTTCCGCCAACCTCGCCACCGTAATGGCACAATCAGGCAAACGCGTGTTGCTGATCGATACCGACATGCGTAAAGGTTATTTGGACCAACTGTTCAAACTGACACCCGAATACGGCTTGGCAGACATCCTTTCCGGCCATGCCTCCCCTGCCAAAGCCGTCTGCGAGACGCACATTGAAAACCTGCATCTCATCAGCAACGGCGGTTATCCGAAAAATCCGTCCGAGCTGCTGATGGACAGCCGTTTCACAGAACTGCTGACACACGCTCAAAAACGTTACGACTATGTAATCATCGACACCCCGCCTGTTCTCGCGGTTACCGATTCAACCATCGTCGGACAACATGCAGGTACGGTTCTGCTGGTCAGCCGCTACGGCAACACCACCACCAGAGAGCTTGAGATCAGTGCCGACCGTCTGCGTCAGAACAAGATCAATATCAAAGGCGTCATCCTAAACGGCATGAAGCGTGAAGCCAACAGTATGTATGACTACTACGCTTACCATTCCCCGCAGGATGGCAAGAAACCAGTTAAAAAAGAAACCCCGGAAAACAAAGCTTAAAGTCGAATAAGCCTTTCTTCTGCTAAAAAGGTCGTCTGAAACTGAAAAATCAAGTTTCAGACGACCTTTTGTCATCACTGGTGACAGACGCGATAAAAATTATAGTGGATTAACTTTAAACCAGTACGGCGCTGCCTCGCCTTTCCGTACTATCTGGATTTTGGGGAATTTTGCAAAGGTCTCTATCTGTACTATCTGCGGCTTCGTCGCCTTGTCCTGATTTAAATTTAATCCACTATACACTCTTTGGGGCTTAAACAAGAGAATGGCGTATCGCTTTAAAGTCCGCTCCCCTATTCGCCGTACAATATTCCCATCTCCGCAGCCTTCGGATTGTTGTAAACAAAAGACAGCCCCTTTCCATCTTTACAATTGATTGAAGCCGACACCTCCAACAGCTTCACACTGCTCCGACCACACCCCCTACCCATTGCCAATTACACCTAGTTCCCTTTCAAATCAAAACCGATTTATCTTATTGTTTATATTTGAATTTTACAACACACCCAAATATTCACCCTACAACCTGACGTCCCCATCATAAAATATCAAAAGAAAATATAACTCACTGTATTTATTCCATTTCCCACGATTGCAAATAACTAACGATATTCTCGTCATATTATTAACAATAAATTACAGAAAACAGTATAATAACCATCCCAGTCCGTTTTCCGATCTCACCTTATGACCGCAGTACCCGACTCTTCCCGTACGCTCTCTGTCAAGCCGGCAAACAGAATGACCGCCGACACAGTCAGCCCTGCACTGCTGTCCCAACAGACAGCAGGCAATCGGTACGCCGGTACTGCCTATCAAGTCAACAAAATCACCTACGCCTCCGGTCTGACGCGCTTAACCGCACCCAAACCGCAACCCAAACCTGTCGAGTTGACACCCGAGGAAGAATTCTCGCTATTGCAAAGCCGCGAACAGCAAGGCATCCCGACCGCTCACCATTTATCCGCATATATCCGCTTGGGAGAGGCAGGCATGCTGGAAGCGCAGCACATCCTGATGCACTTTTACCAAGATCGAAACGAGTCCCAAATGCGCTACTGGGCGCAGCTTGCCTTGACGCAAAATTCCGCCGAAGCCCAATACTGCCTTGCCTACCGCCACAGCCTGAAACCTGATTTTGAAAACGCGATCAAGTTATACCGACAAGCGGCAGAACAAGGCTTTGCCCCCGCACATTGGCAATTGGGGAAAATGTACTACCGCGGTATCGGCGTAAAAGCCAACGCCGCCCAGGCCGAAATCCATTTACGGCAGGCAGCGGATGCAGGATTTATCGCTGCACAAGTTATGTTGGGCGACTTGCTTGCTGCGCAAAATCATGCGGAATCCATGATTTGGTATCGGAAAGCTGCCACGAAAGGCAGTGGAGACGCCGCGGCTGCCTTGGCACAACACAGTCTGACAGGCAAACTGATCGGACGCGACCCGCTCCAAGCCATGCGCCACACCCGTTTTGCTGCAGACCGCCGCCATCCGGAAGCCTTGCGCATAATGGGCGACCTCTACCGCTACGGACTCGGCGTCAAAGCCGACCCGCACGCAGCGCACGACTATTACCACCGCGCTGCAACACTCGGCTGCGCCACCGCCATCCAAAAGCTACTCAGTGATGCCGCGCTGCACAATCCCCAGCAGTATGAACAAATCAGGGAAGCTGCCCTGTTTTTCCAAAAAACGGAACAAACCTTCCGCGATGCCGAAGCATGTCATTACGGCATAGAGACAGCAGTGGATTACGACCGCGCCAGAAAACTGTATTTGAAAGCCGCCGAATTCCATCACAAAAATGCCGCCGCCGCATTGGGCAAATTGTATTATTACGGTCAAGGCGTCGAAACCGATTTCCAATCTGCTGCCCACTGGTTTGAAATCGCGGCGGAACAAGGCCATACCGAAGCGCAATACTATTTGGCACGACTCTATTACCACGGGCAAGGCGTCACCAGCCATATTCCTACTGCCTGCCGCTGGTTGCAGGCAGCCATCAACGGCTGTTATGAAAATCCCGATGCTTTGCGCCCCCTGTTAGCAAAATGGCAGAAAGAAGCAAGCCGTTAAACCTGACGGCATCCCGCTATCAAATCCAAACTGTTATAGTGGATTAACTTTAAATCAGGACAAGGCGACGAAGCCGCAGATAGTACTAAATCAGGACAAGGCGACGAAGCCGCAGATAGTACAGATAGTACGGAACCGATTCACTTGGTGCTTTAAGCACCTTAGAGAATCGTTCTCTTTGAGCTAAGGCGAGTCAACGCCGTACTGGTTTAAAGTTAATCCACTATAAAACAAATGGCTCTAGACCAACAGAAATATTCTGTTAGATTAGAGCCAATCGTTTTCAGACGACCTTTCCCAGACAAATCAACATCAGGCAGCGAAACCATCCACCTTGCTGCATTATCTTATTCAAGGAAACCACATGCGCGCCGTTATTCAAAAAGTAAGCCATGCCCAAGTTGACGTCCTGAGCGAAGGACACCGCGAAACCAGCGGCAAAATCAGTCACGGCTTCTTGATTCTTTTAGGCATTACACACGATGACAACGAAACCGATGCCTCTTATATCGCCGACAAGATAGCCAATCTGCGCATTTTTGAAGATGAAGCCGGAAAATTAAATCTGTCGCTTAAAGACACGGGCGGATCCGTCTTGCTCGTTTCACAGTTCACCCTCCACGCTGATGCGCGCAGCGGCCGCCGCCCCTCTTTTTCCGCTGCCGCCCCCGCCCAACAGGCAGAATCCCTGTATCAACGCACCGCAGAATTATTACGCACCCACGGTCTGACGGTAGAAACCGGCCGCTTCCAAACCCATATGCAGGTTTCACTCTGCAACGACGGCCCCGTTACCCTGCTGCTGGATTCTAAAAAGCTGTTTTAACACAAACCCGATGAACAGCATGGTTGACCAACATTCTGATAAGACAGCGAAGTCTTAGGTCAAAAATAACGCTAAGGTCGTCTGAAAAGCTTATTCGCGGTTGCGCGCGTGCCAGAAATAACGCCATACGAAACAGGGGAAGGCGAATATCAGGTAAAGGCAGACTACGGTAGCGTAAAACTCCCAGTCTTGATGCTGTACCGCGCCGGCGCGGGATTCGAGGATGTAGGCGAGGATAGCGGTCAGGATGAAGCCTGCCGCCAATTCGACGAGGTGATGCCCGAAATGTTTGCGCTTGAGCGGAATCACGCCGAAAAACTTGGTGGTCACGAAGGGGGCATTGGCGAAGATGAGTGCCAATACCAAAAGGATGTACATGGATGCGGTCATGATGTATGTGTCTTTCTGTTTTCAGACGACCTCTTTGCTTCAAAGGGTCGTCTGAAAAATAATAGTGGGACGGCGTATCTTAACAAAAACGGCAGCCTCTGACACGGCTGCCGTTTCGGTTCATCGCCTTACAAAGTGTTTTCCAAAGCTCTTGCGCACCAGTCAATCATCGTTTGCGGCATCACACCCCACAAAACCAGCAAGAACGCGTTGACGCTTAGGAAGAGTTTGGCGGCGTAATTGCTGCCGACGGGCTGGTCATGGGCGGGTTCGTCGAAATACATGACTTTAACCACACGCAGGTAGTAGAACGCGCCGATTAAGGACATAACGACGGCGAAAACCGACAACCAAACGTGATGGAATTTCAGCAACACCATAATCACACCGAATTTGGCATAGAAACCCATCAGCGGCGGGATACCTGCCATAGAGAACATAACCAGCAGCATCAGTAAGGCAAACCAAGCATGGCGTTGGTTCAAACCTGCCAAATCTTTGATTTCTTCACACTCGATATTATCGTTGGACAAGACCATCAATATGCCAAAGCCCGCAGCCGCCATCAACGCATAAGTAATGGCGTAATACAGACCTGCGGTAGCACCGATTGAGCCTGCCATAAACGCCAGCAGGATAAAGCCCATGTGCGACACGGTCGAATAAGCAAGCATACGCTTGATATTGGTCTGCATAATCGCGGCAAGATTACCGACCACAAGCGATGCGACGGCAAGAACGGCAAACATAGGCGCCCAGTATTGATGCACTTCGCCAAAGCCGGTCAGCAAAATACGGAAAGCAAACATCACAGCGGCGATTTTAGGCGCCGTACCGATAAACGCGGCGACGGATGTCGGCGCGCCATGGTACACGTCGGGCACCCACATATGAAACGGCACTGCGCCCAGTTTGAACGCCACCGCCACAACGATAAACACCAACCCCAGTTTCAACAGCCACTCGTTGGCAATTTCGCTATAAGACGATGCCAAAACAGTGGCGAAGTCGAGCGAATGCGTCGCGCCGTACACCATCGAAATACCGTAGAGCAGCAGACCGGAAGCCAGCGCACCCAAGACGAAATATTTGAGCGCGGCTTCGGCGGAGCGTCCGGAATCCCGGCGCAGGGCAATCATGGCGTAAAGCGACAGCGACAAAAGTTCCAGACCGATATAGGCGGTCAGGAAATGCGCCGCGCTCACCATCACGCTCATGCCTAAGAGCGCAAACAGCGACAAAGTGTAAAACTCGCCTTTAAAAATACCGCGCGCCTGATTGTAGGGCTTGCTGTAAATAAACAGCCCGAAGGTCAGCCCGTACAGCACCAGCTTGGACAGGCGCGACATACCGTCGGCGACATACATTCCGTTAAATGCCAACACACTGCCCTGCTCCCACACTGCAAGCTGCGCACCTGTCACGACAATAATGGTGCCCAAGCTCATCAGATGGGTCAGATAGCGGTTTTCATCGCTAATCCACAAGTCCGCCAGCAACACCACCAACAGCAGCGCAAACAGCACGATTTCGGGCATGGCAGGCATTAAGTTCAAATCAATCAAGTTCATTCGCACACCTCAAATCTTGCTTTGCGCCACATGGGCAATCAAATCGTTTGCCGCCTGATGCACCACTTCGATAAACGCCTGCGGATACAGGCCCATACCCAATACCGCAACCGCCAAAATCGCCAGAATCGCAAATTCGCGGCAGTTGATGTCTTTCATATCGGCAACGTGCGGATTGCCGACCACGCCGAAAATCACGCGCTTATACATCCACAGCGTGTAAGACGCGCCGTAAATCAGCGTCAGCGCCGCCAGCGCGCCCACCCAGAAATTCACTTTGACCGCGCCCATAATCACCATAAACTCGCCCACGAAGCCCGAAGTCGCCGGCAGACCCGCATTCGCCATCGCAAACAGCATCATAAAAGCCGCAAACTTGGGCATCACGTTCACCACGCCGCCGTAATCGGCGATATTGCGCGTGTGCAGGCGGTCGTACATCACACCGATACACATAAACATCGCCGCCGACACGAAACCGTGCGAAATCATCTGGATGACCGCGCCTTTCAACGCCCAGTCGTTCAACTGGCCGTTAATGAATAAGAACATCCCCAAGGTAACGAAACCCATATGGCTGATGGACGAATACGCCACCAGTTTTTTCATATCGGTCTGCACCAGCGCAACCATGCCGATATACACCACCGCAATCAGGCTCAACACAATGATGACCGGCGCGAAATAGCGCGACGCATCGGGCAGAATCGGCAGAATGAAGCGCAAAAAGCCGTATGCGCCCAATTTCAGCGTAATCGCCGCCAATACCATCGAACCGCCCGTCGGCGCCTCAACGTGGGCATCCGGCAGCCAAGTGTGCACGGGGAACATCGGCACTTTCACCGCAAACGACAGGAAAAACGCCACAAACAAAAGCTGTTGCACGCCCAGCGGAATCTGTTTGATGTTTTGGAAATCCTCAATCGAAAAGCCGCCGACTTGGTAAGACAGATACACAATCGCCACCAGCATCAACAACGAACCCATCAGCGTATAGAGAAACAGCTTCACCGACGCATACACGCGGCGCGGACCGCCCCACACGCCGATAATCAGGTAGAGCGGAATCAGCATACCCTCGAAGAACACATAAAACAGCAGGGCATCCCGCGCTGAAAACGCGCCGTTAATCAGGCCCGACATGATTAAAAACGCCGCCATATACTGCGCCGGACGCTTCTGAATCACTTCCCAACCCGCCAGCACCACCATCAGCGTGATAAACGCGTTCAGAATGACAAACAGCACCGAAATACCGTCCACCCCCAGCGAGTAGTTGATTCGCAAAAGCGGAATCCACTCGTGGAACTCGGTAAACTGATAGCCGCCGCTCAAACGGTCGAAACCCGTAAACAAGGGCAGCGTTACCAAGAAACCGGCAAGCGCACCGATTAAAGCGAGCACGCGGGCAAGCGGCGCACGGCTGTCCGGCCCCGTCGCCAAAACCAGCACGCCCGCAGCGATGGGTATCCATATTGCCAAGCTGAGTAGGTAGTTGGAAAACATAGTGGTTAACCTGTGGTTAAAATAAAAATATAGTTGTGTGGGTTGGTTTTTCAGACGACGTTTTAAGAGGTCGTCTGAAAAAGATTATGTGTATTTATGTGTATTTTGTGTATGGCGGAATCAATAAAAACATATATCTGCTGTCATTCCCGTGTAGGCAGGAATCCAGCAGGTAGGTTGGTTCTAGATCCAACCTAGCCCACCTCCACCTTAACTTCATCCAATCAAGGATTATTTCCGATACTTGTCTTGGATTAAAACATCTAATTCAGCCAAATTTTTAATTTTTGATTGTTTGACCAATACAGCTCTTAACTTCATACTCAAATCAATATATTTGGAACCTTCACTTGCTCCATGCGCCGAACGAAACTTGTTGTCTTTGTCTCTTAAAAATTTTTCTACGGGGTCATTGAGTAATGGATATTTATCAGGATACTCTTGGCAAAGCATTTCAGAAAAAACCGAACGACGAGTAGAAACTCCACATTCTTTTAGCCAATCAATTTGTTTGGCAACAACACTATCTTTATCAGCAGATGGTGCATCAAAAACTGCTTGGATAGCGCAACATAATTTTCGAAAATCTGAAGACTTACCCTTCCTCGTCCATGTTTTATCTTGAAAACGATTACCTAAAGACCATAATTTATTAAATTCCACATAAAAATCATCATTTCCTATCCCTCCACTAGCACATTGATTAATAAGATTTTTTAATTCTTCACGCACAGTTTGATGTTTTCTCATCTGTTCTCTCCGTGCTTTAATCAATTCGTGATTATAAGGTGGTATTTTCAAAGATAATCCGTCTATTGCTGATCTACTAGAAGCTGATTTCTTATAGCTAATTTCAGCTTCTTTATATCCCTTAAGCCAATCTTCCGATACTGGAATAGATTTCATCGCAATTTCATTAGCCCAAGATTTGACTTTTATAAAATCCTGCTCAGAAATTTTAGTCAAAATATTTGCTTCATAATTGCTATTAAACGCAGCATGAGTCAAATTTGAAGAACCGATTAAAGCATAATACTCATTCTTATCATTCTTCCAAAATACAGCTTTAGGATGAAAACCCTGAATGCCTTGAGCTACCATCAATGTGAATTTCAAATGGGACGGAAGCCATTTCAACACTTTCCGAATAGCCTCTTTTTTAGACAATCCGAAATCTTGTCCAAAAATAAATTTAAACTCTTGCAATTTGCTATTGAGCTTATTTTTTACATCCCAATGAGTGAGATACGCAGAGAAAATATACAGCTCTACTGCCTCTGAAACAGCTTTCTCATATATTGAAATCAGTGCCTTATCATTTGATGTATCTGAATGTAAAAACAACTGCGTCATCTCTTCTTACTCCAACCTACAATTCCATTGCAGCCTGAAACCTCTTTTCAGACGACCTCAAACACTGCCTTCTTTCTCAATCACCAAAATCCGTGCTTCGCCGCATGGATGGGCGACGTGTTCCGTGCCGATTCCTGCGTAGAAGATATCGCCGCTTATCAACCGAACGATGTGTTCTTCGCCGTTTTCTCGGTAGTGCATATCGACTTCGCCGTCCATCACGGCAAACACTTCCTCGCCGTCGTTGACGTGCCATTTGTAGGGCTGGTCCGTCCAGTGCAGGCGCACGATGGTGCCGTTCATATTGGCGATGTTGAGTGCGCCCCATGCGCGGGAAGCGGTAAATTCGGCGGAGCGGATGGTGTGCGTGTCGGGCATTTTCGCGTCTCTTTGATTCTGTATCTAGATAAACCTGTCAATACAACTGTTTATTAAATCCCGTCATTCCCGCGCAGGCGGGAATCCAGAACGTAGATTTTAGGAAGCCTTTTTCCTTGACAGGTTTATACGCCGATAGGTCTGGATTCCCGCCTGCGCGGGAATGACG